>NZ_JBQCVF010000016.1:13217-17962 GCF_051962515.1 Neisseria sp. P0009.S007
TTGGTGAGGGGCTGTTTGACTTTATGTGGGATTGGGTTTCATAATATCTGAAACATTTGAATTAATCCAGTTTGACAGACTGTTGCCATTATAACGAACTTATGAAGCCCTTGAAACGCCATCCTGCCTTAATAGAACTTTCCCGCGAACATCATGGCTCGCTGTCGTTGTGCGTCCGTCTTCTGCGTACGCCCGATCAAAGCCATCAGGCGGAGCTGGAGCCTCATTTTGTTGAGCTTGAGCCACATTTTTGGGAAGAGGAAACCATGTTTGCGCCGTATTGGGATAAAATTGACCCTGCGTTGCGGCAGCGTTTTGAAGGCGATCATGCCAAATTACGCGCGATGATGGCGCATCCTGAATATATGAATGAATCATGGAATAAGGAGTTTGCTGTCACTTTGCGCGATCATGCGCGCTTTGAGGAGCGCGAGCTTTTCCCTGCGATTGAACCTTTTTTGCCTTTGCCTGAGAATGTGTAACAGGAAAGGGAATTGATGGCCGTCTGAAAAGTTTCAGACGGCCTCTGTTGCTGTTTTATGATGATATAAAAATTGAAGGAACCACCATGACCGATTTGTTCAAACACCCGGTTTGGGCAATGGCCTTCCGCCCGTTTTATTCGTTGGCGGCTTTGTATGGCGCATTGTCTATACTGCTTTGGGGCTTCGGCTTTCAGGGTACGCCTGAGTTGCCGGGTTTTTATTGGCATGCCCATGAAATGATTTGGGGCTATGCCGGATTGGTTGTCATTGCATTTTTATTGACGGCCGTGGCGACTTGGACAGGCCAGCCGCCGACACGCGGTAAGGCTTTGGCCGGTTTGACCGCATTTTGGCTGTTGGCCCGCATTTGTATGTTTATTCCTGGTTGGGGGGTAACGGCAAGCGGCATATTCGGTACGATCTTTTTCTGGTATGGCGCGGTATGCATGGCTTTGCCGGTAATTCGTTCTCAAAACAAGCGCAACTATGTTGCCGTGTTCGCTATTTTTGTTTTGGGCGGCACCCATTTCGCCTTCCATCTGAAAGTGCAGCCGTTTGATGCCATTGCGCTGATGACCGGTTTGCAATCCGGTTTGATTATGGTGGCCGGTTTTATTGGTTTGATCGGTATGCGGATTATCTCGTTCTTTACGTCCAAACGCCTGAACGTGCCGCAAATCCCCAGCCCTCAATGGGTGGCGCATGCTTCACTTTGGCTGCCTATGCTGACCGCCATGCTGATGGCGCATAACATTTTGCCGGGACTGGCCGCGTTGTTTGCGTTGGCTGCCGGTGTGATTTTTACCGTGCAGGTGTACCGCTGGTGGTATAAAGCCGTGCTGAAAGAGCCTATGCTTTGGATTTTGTTTGCCGGCTATCTGTTTACTGGCTTGGGCTTGATTGCGGTCGGTCTTTCTTATTGGATTCCAAGTTTCCTGAATTTGGGTGTGCACCTTATCGGCGTTGGCGGTATCGGCGTGCTGACTTTGGGCATGATGGCGCGAACTGCGCTTGGCCATACCGGCAACTCCATTTATCCGCCGCCTAAAGTGGTTCCTGTCGCCTTTTGGCTGATGATTGCCGCAACGGTTGTCCGTGTTTTGGCTACCTTTGTGAGCGGTACGGCATACACGCACAGTATTCGTTGCTCCGCCGCTTTGTTTGCCGCCTCTTTGCTGTTGTACGCATGGAAATATATTCCTTGGCTGATCCGTCCGCGTTCGGATGGTCGTCCGGGTTAACGGTTTGGCGAAATGAGAAGGCCGTCTGAAAAGTTTCAGACGGCCTTTATTGTTGATAATAAAAAAGCCTTTCAAAGTATGAAGGCTTTTCTTGAAACTGTGGCCTCGCCAACAGGAATCGAACCTGTATTTTACGCTTAGGAGGCATACGTTCTATCCGTTGAACTATGGCGAGGCGGTAAAGGAGGGGATTTTAAACCTTTCCAGCAAAAAAAGACAATAAGCCGGCGGCAATCAAAGGGCCGACCGGAATGCCGCCGACAAAGGCAACGCCGATGACCGTGCCGATTAATAATCCGGTTACCAAAACAGGCTGTTCGCTCATCAATGGAACGCCGCGTCCGGCAAGCCAGGCAACCAAAATGCCGATAAGGACGGCAGCAATCATTTTGAAATTGATAAACTCGGAAACCGGCGGAATCTGGATTTTACCGGAAACCAACGGACTCAATACGCCGATGGTCAGCAGGATGATGCCCAGATGCAAACCGTGTTTTTCCACCAAGGGAAGATATTGCGACAAGGCCGTCTGCTGCATGAGCAGCAATACCGCCGCCGAAATCGTAATCGAGTTGTTGTTGCTGACGACGCCCAAAAAAATCAGCGTAACCAGAAACAAAGGGACAAAGCTGAAATTCATCGGATTAAGATACTCGGGCTAAAGATTCTTTTGCCAGTTGGATCATGGCTTCTTTGACTTCGCTGTCAGGCAACACGTCCAATGAAGCGATGGCTTTGTCAACGGCTTTTTTCGCTTCAGAAATCGAATACGGCAAAGCGTCGGAGTTGACGACATAGTCGTGGATTTTTTCAAAATAGCTGCGGTCGGCATTTTCCAAAGCATAGCGCACATCGTTGGCGGCCTGCTCGGAGCCGTTTCGCATCAGGTAAATCAATGGCAGGGTAGGTTTGCCTTCTGCCAAATCGTCGCCGACGTTTTTGCCGATTTCTTCGGTTTCGCCTGAATAGTCCAAAACATCGTCAATGATTTGGAAAGCCGTACCGACGTACATGCCGTAGTCTTTCAAGGCTTGCTCGTGTTCGGGGGAAGCCTTGCCCAAAATTGCGCCGACTTGCGCGGCCGCTTCAAACAATTTTGCTGTTTTGTATTGGATAACTTGGACGTATTGCTCTTCGGTAATATCCGTATTGCCGATGTTCATCAGCTGCATGACTTCGCCTTCGGCGATGATGTTGGTCGCATCGGCCATCACTTCCAATATACGCATACTGCCTGAACCGACCATCAGTTGGAAGGCGCGTGTATAGAGGAAGTCGCCGACCAAAACGGCCGCTGCGTTGCCGAAGAGATTGTTTGCGGTTTTACGGCCGCGGCGCAATTCACTTTCGTCAACGACATCGTCGTGCAGGAGGGTGGAGGTGTGGATGAATTCCACCATCGCTGCCAGCGAATACAGCTTTTCATCGTCATGCCCGACTGCTTTGCCTGCCAAAATGGTAATAATCGGACGCAGTCGCTTACCGCCCGCGCTGATGATGTATGTGCCAATTTGCGAAATCAGCGCGACATCGGATTGAACAGCTTGGTTGATGACCGCGTTCACTTTGGCAAGGTCATCGGGCAGGTGGCGTTGGAAGTAAGGCAGGTTTTCGAGCATAAAACATTCTCTGTTGATAAAACGGAGCGGAGGCTCCAATGAATCTGTTTAAACCCGTACATTCGGTCGGGGTAATAACGTTGCATAAAGATATCAGCAATCCAGCGCGTGATTATATCAGTTAAAAAGCATGCAACATATCTTTCAGACGGCCTTTTCAGTTGTAAATAAAATAAATTTTGACAAAATAGGCAAATAGAAATAGAATAGCTCGTTTCGCACATGGTGTGCGGAATGTTAACCTAATTCTCATGGAGTTGAGTATGTACGCGGTCATAAAAACCGGCGGTAAACAATACAAAGTTTCCGTTGGCGAAAAATTGAAAGTAGAACAGATACCAGCCGAACTCGACAGCCAAATCGAACTGACTGAAGTTTTGATGATTGCTGACGGCGAATCTGTAAAAGTAGGCGCACCTTTTATCGAAGGCGCAAAAGTAACAGCCAAAGTCGTTGCTCATGGTCGTGGCGAGAAAGTACGCATTTTCAAAATGCGTCGTCGCAAACACTACCAAAAACGCCAAGGCCATCGCCAAAATTTCACCCAAATCGAAATCGTGGCAATCGCCTAATTTCAAGTAAGTTCAGGAGTATTACAAATGGCAAGTAAAAAAGCAGGCGGTAGCACCCGCAACGGTCGCGATTCAGAAGCCAAACGCTTGGGCGTTAAAGCCTACGGCAACGAGCTGATCCCGGCAGGCTCCATCATCGTTCGTCAACGCGGTACTAAATTCCACGCAGGTGACAACGTAGGCATGGGCAAAGACCACACTTTGTTTGCTAAAGTCGACGGTTACGTTGAATTCAAAACCAAAGGCGCGCTGAACCGTAAAACTGTCAGCATCCGTCCTTACACCGGTTCTGAAGAATAATCGTTTTACGATTGAAAGCCGCATTCCCTTTTCGGAATGCGGTTTTTGTTTATCTGAATGTTTGTCCGTTTGATAAAATCCGTATGTCGTGAAGCTTGATTTATATTAAGGCCAAAGTAAAAACGCGCTTACAATTGATAACATTTGTTTTATTCTATCAATGCTTTCTATATAATCTATCAAATGCCTTTGATTTACCCTCATGTAGCTAAACACAGTAAACTTAAGGCCGTCTGAAAAAATCCGTATCAGTTGAATACAAGGAATTCCTCCCATGAGCTTACACAGTGATATTCTCGTCGTCGGCGCAGGCCCTGCCGGATTAAGTTTTGCCGCAGAGTTGGCCGGAAGCGGTTTGAACATAACCCTGATTGAAAGAAGTCCTTTAGAAGTGTTGCAAAATCCGCCGTATGACGGCCGTGAAATCGCACTGACGCACTTGTCGCGCGAAATCATGCAGCGATTGGGTATGTGGGATTTGATTCCAAAAGACGAAATTTATCCTTTGCGCGATGCCAAAGTGTTGAA
>NZ_JBQCVF010000016.1:18062-25569 GCF_051962515.1 Neisseria sp. P0009.S007
AAACTGCTGCGCGGTTTGGTATTGCGTGCAAGCAATAACTTCCCGCCGCTGAAAAAACTGATTACCAAACAATTGACCGGTTAATCATTTGAAAACATAAAAGGCCGTCTGAACGATTACAGTTTCAGACGGCCTTGTTTTTTATCTATTGCTTATTCGGCTAAAACCGATTCGGGCATTTCTTGACGGACGTTTAAGGAAGTCAGTTTTTTGGTCAAGATGCTCAATACGATGCCGTAGGCGGGCAGGAAGAAGAGGGTGCAGATGGCAAGTTTGAACAGATAATCGACAAATGCGATGCCCTGCCAATTTGCCGCCATAAATTCATCGTTGCTCGCATAAAAGGCAACGGCGAAAAACACCAGCGTGTCCAAAGCGTTGCCGACCACGGTGGAAGCAGTAGGGGCAGCCCACCATGATTTCAGACGGCGTAATCTGTTGAACACGAAAATATCGAGGATTTGCCCGAGCGCATAGGCGGAAAAGCTGGCCAATGCGATGCGGCCGACGAAGGTGTTAAATTCGGCCAAAGATGCCCAGCCTGTCCAGTTGCCGTCATGAAAGAGGACGGAGAAGACGTAAGAGAGCAGAAGGGCGGGGAACATCACCCAAAAAATAATCCGTCTCGCCAACGGCGCGCCGAAAATGCGCACGGTCAGGTCGGTAGCGAGGAAGATAAAGGGGAAGGAAAATGCGCCCCAAGTGGTAAGAATACCGAAAATCTGAAAGGGGAACTGCACCAGATAGTTGCTGGCGGCAATAATAAAAATATGGAAAAGCACCAGCCAGAAGAGCGCTTTCTTCTGCTGTGCGGCAGTAAATTCGTACATGGAAATCTTTCGGAAGTTTTTCAGACGGCATGAAGCCTTGCAAGACTGTGCAATAAATGAAGTCTTGCAATGAAAAGGGCGTTAGGCCGTCTGAATAGGATTATTGTGCATCGTGCTCAAACAGGCGTTTGCGTGCCAAAGCTTCAAACTCTGTGCCTGCTTTGCCGTAGTTGGCAAACGGATGAATGGCGATGCCGCCGCGCGGTGTGAATTCGCCGAATACTTCGATGTATTTCGGATCCATCAGGGCGATGAGGTCTTTCATGATGATGTTGACGCAGTCTTCATGGAAGTCGCCGTGGTTGCGGAAGCTGAAGAGATAGAGTTTCAGTGATTTGCTTTCCACCATTTTGATATGGGGGATGTAGCGGATGTAGATGGTGGCAAAGTCGGGCTGGCCAGTCATCGGGCAGAGGCTGGTGAACTCGGGGCAGACGAATTTGACGAAATAGTCGTTGTCTGGATGTTTGTTGTCGAACGCTTCCAAAATTTCAGGCGCGTATTCGCTTGGGTATTGGGTTTTCTGGTTGCCCAAAAGGGAGATGCCTTGCAGCTCTTCGTTGTTGCGGGACATGAGGTTTCCTTAGTTTTTTAATGTGGGAGGTTTTCGAACCACGGGGTGCGGATTGTAATATAAATTGCATGACTTGTGCGGATTTTATAGCGATGAATCAGCAGGATAGCTTTCAGACGGCCTGTTTTGTATTTTATGAAACCTGTTTTCCGCTTTACAATAGCAGCCAATCAACAGGCCGTCTGAAAGTTTTGTATGTCTTTAGCCCAACCCAAACGTATTCTGATCATCAAATTGCGCCATCATGGCGATGTGCTTTTGAGCACGCCGGTGGTCGATGCGCTGAAAACCCGTTTCCCCGATTGCGAAATCGATATGCTGGTGTATGCCGGTACGGAGCAGCTGATTGCTGATAATCCGCAGATTGCGCAGATTTTGACCATTGATCGAAATTGGAAGAAGCTAGGCGTATTCAAGCAGTTGGCGTGTGAGAAAAACCTTTTGTCTAAGCTGAAGGCGCGCGATTACGACTGGGCTTTCAACCTGTCCGACCAATGGCGCGCGGCAATAATCGCCAAACTGTGCGCCCGTTGCAGTGTGGGTTTTGACTGCATCAAGCGCGACGGTTTTTGGTGGCGTTTCTGTCATGATTTTATCAACCATGAGCTTGATCCCAGCCATCATATCGTTGAAAACCAATTGAATATCCTTGCGCCGCTTATCCAGCCTGAAGACGTCGCCGATGCGAAGGTACGCCTTTGGGTAGCACAAGATGCAAGGGAAAGCATGCAGCAGAAATTGCGTGAGCAGGGGTGGAGCGGTGAAGATTATGTGTTACTGCACCCGGGTGCGCGTTGGCATTTCAAATGTTGGGAAGACGGCAAAAACGCCGCCATCGTACAACTTCTGCTCAACAGCGGACAGAATGTCGTATTGACTGCTTCTCCCGACACTGTCGAACAATACATGCTTCAGGAAATTATAGGCCGTCTGAATATTCCGGAAGGCAGAAAAGTATATGTGTTGTCCGGATGTTTGAGCCTGCGTGAATTGGCGGCGGCCATTGAGGGCGCCAAGCTGTTTGTCGGTGTCGATTCCGCACCGATGCACATCGCTGCAGCTTTGGATAAACCGCAAATCGCTTTGTTTGGCGCATCATGGGTGGATAAATGGCGTCCGTATTCCGAGCAGGCCGAAGTCATTTATGCCGGCGATTATGCCGAACTGCCTCACCCCGACAGTATCGATACCAACGATCCGACACGTTTGTTGAAAGCGATTCCTTTGCAGGATGTGTGGGATAGAATTTCTGCCAAATTGGAGGCGTTGGAGGCTTAAAACCGCTTACCACGATCCGTTAAACGTTTTAGCTTTGCGCCAAAATGCCCATTTGGAACGGCGGCCGATTTCCAGCGTGCCGCCGTTTTCGCCGTCTGTGGTAATGCATACAGTTTTCAGACGGCCTGAGGCGAGTGCGTCCCATAAAGGCGAAAACCAACGGGTTTCCCAGCTTTCCAAAATATCTTTGTATGCCCAAACATCGCCTGTCTGTAAGGTGGAAACCAAGTCGTCCAAAAAGATAAGGCCGTCTGAAACTGTGCTGCCTGTTTCTTGAACCATCTCAAACCAAGCCTTCAAATCATACGGCGCATCGAGTTTGGGCGTATCTAAAAAACGCGCCCATGCGCTGTCTGAGGCGACAATATCCGCAGACTGTGTGCCGTTCGCATCGTTCCACAGCCACAAACCGTTGATTTCCGGCAATCCTTGTTGTTCACGCGCTTGGTTAATCGGATGCGAGTGGAGAAACATTTGGATTTCCGTCTGCACGGCCAACCAAGACACCGCATCTTTGCCGTGCGCCTGACCGTCCATTTCCGGCTGCCCGCACACATCCAAAACACATTCCGCCCCCCAATCTTCTATCGTCGGCATACTGAGCAGCCACATGCTTTCGCAAAGCGGCTCGAATTGCCAATCTTTATCTTGATAAAACGCCGACAAGTCCGCACATAACCGTTGCGCCTCCTCTTTTTGGATGCCGATAAACTCGCCACTGATAATGTTGACATGGTGCATGCCCATCTGTTGCCAAACCGGAGAGGCAAAAGCGGCTGTGCGTTTTTGGCTTGTGTGGCGTAAACGTTGCACTTGGGCAATGAGGCTGCCGCCCCACAAATGGCGTCCGTAAAATTCAGACGGCCTGAGTGTTTCTTTGCGTAATGTGCCGTAACGCAAAAGACGGTTAAAAGCAGGTAAGGCAAGCTCAGGGACGGATTCGTCGGCAAAGCGGTTGAGTGAGGGGAGGGCGAGGGTCAGCTTCATAAGCGCAAATAGATAGAAAAACCGTTATTTTACGCGACAAATGATGCGTTTCGGAACCTTGCCCTCACGTACTCAAAAAGAGCCGTTCAGACGGCCGGTTTGGAAAAAACGGGCTGCCATGCTAAAATGCGTGGCGTAAATTTCAGAAAAACAGGGTGTAAATCAACACAATAGCCCTGATAATAACGTCAATCTCAAACACGACCTCATTCATTCCGAATGAAAACCTGATTTTCAGATCGGAAAAAAGACTCAAAGTCCTTTATCCCCAAAACTGTTTAAACCAGCAGGCGGTCGCAGCAGGCCGGATGTGCCGGCATTCTGCAAACCTCAAAAACAGACCGCCCCATTAAGGATAACGCGTGATTAAAAACAAATATTCCACTCGATTCAAAGCAACCCTCTTAGCGTTTCTGCTGCCGGCTTCAGGCATCATGACCGCATACGCCATTACCGACCCTCAACCTGCACAAACCGATTTTAAAGTCGAGCGTATTTCCGAAGAGCTGCCTGCCGTTTATGTGGAAACCAATACCTATCAATCCAGCTATTGGGCGCAAGAAGCCGTCCAAGCCGGCGACTCTTTGGCAGACGTTTTGACACGTATGGGTGTCAACCAAGAAGACATCAAGCAAATCATGGCGAAAAACAATGCCAACCTCGACATGAAAAACCTGCGGACCAACCAATCCGTCAACATCCGCATCGATTCTTCAGGCCAAGTGACCGACGTTCAATTCTTTACTGATGAAGAATTGGAACGCAACTTGGTGGCTTTGGAAAAAGTCAAAGGTAAATGGCGCATCTCCAATGCCGAAATCGACATGAAAACCATGCCGACCCTGCGTTCTGTGCAAATCCGCACTTCCGCCATCGGCGATATGCTCCGTGCCGAAATCCCTTCCGAAGTGTATATCCAGCTCAAAGAAATCTTTGCCGACTCGTTTAATATGAGCGATTTGAAAGAAGGCGATACCGTGCGTCTTTTGTACAACAGCATGTATTTCCGCGGCCAACAAATGGCGGTCGGCGATATTTTGGCGGCTGAAGTGGTTAAAGACGGCAAAACCTACCAAGCCTATTATTACAGCCAAGGCAAAGGCGACGAAGAAAGCGGCAGCTACTACGACCAAAACGGTAAGTCCCTGCAACAAAAAGAAGGCTTTAATACCGAGCCTGTTGCATACACGCGCATTTCTTCCCCGTTTGGCTACCGTGTCCATCCGGTTTTGCATACCGTTCGTATGCACACCGGTATCGACTATGCCGCGCCGACCGGTACGCCTATTAAGGCTGCTGCCGACGGCGAAGTGATTTTCAAAGGTTGGAAAGGCGGCTACGGCAATACCGTGATGATCCGACATGCCAACGGTGTGGAAACCCTGTACGGCCACATGAGCGCGTTCAGCCCTGCCGACGGCAGAGTCCGCGCCGGCGAAGTGATTGGTTTTGTCGGTACAACCGGCCGTTCGACCGGCCCGCACCTGCACTACGAAGCACGCGTCAACGGCCAGCCGGTCAACCCGACTACCGTCGCCCTGCCGACGCCGAAATTGACCCCGACCAATATGGCCGCGTTCCGCAAACAGCAAAAAGATGCCAGCACGATGTTGTCTACCATCCGCTCTTTGCCGGTTTCCGTAGCGCAGCTGGATTAATAAGATAAAGGCCGTCTGAATAAGGTTTCTTTCAGACGGCCTTTCCCATTAAAATCGATACCTCAACGCCCACGTTTACTCAGAGAAAACTTATGTCTGCTTATCAGCCCATTATCCAATCCCTGCTTGATACCGACCTGTACAAATTCACCATGCTGCAAGTCGTGTTGCACCAATTCCCGCAAACCCACAGCCTCTACGAATTCCGCTGCCGCAACAAAGAGATGGTGTATCCGCTGGCCGATATTCAAGAAGACTTGGAACGCGAGCTCAACGCCCTGTGCCAGCTGCGCTTTACCCATGACGAACTCGACTATCTGCGCAGCCTGCGTTTTATCAAAAGCGATTTTGTCGATTATCTCGAACTTTTTCAACTCCAACGCCGCTTCGTCCAAGTCAGCCCTGATGATCAAGGCCGTCTGAACATCCGCATCGAAGGCCCGATGATACAGGCGATGTTCTTCGAGATTTTCATTCTTGCCATCGTCAACGAACTCTATTTCCGCCGCTTGGAAACGCCTGCCGTCATCGAAGAGGGTGAGCGCCGTCTGCAGGCCAAAGCGCAACAGCTGAAAGAAATTGCGGCCACTCAAAATCCGAATGATCCGCCGTTCCTGATTTCCGATTTCGGCACACGCCGCCGCTACACCCTTGCATGGCAGGAACACGTTATCCGCACCTTGCTGGAAGCTGCTCCCGATATCGTGCGCGGTACCAGCAACGTTTATCTGGCCAAAAAACTCGGCATCACACCCATCGGTACCATGGCGCATGAGTTCCTCCAAGCCTTCCAAGCCTTGGACGTACGTTTGCGCAACTTTCAAAAAGCCGCGCTGGAAAGCTGGGTACACGAATACCGCGGCGACCTCGGCATCGCCCTGACCGACGTAGTCGGCATGGATGCCTTCTTGCGTGACTTCGACCTGTACTTCGCCAAACTCTTCGACGGCCTGCGCCACGACAGCGGCGATCCTTATGTTTGGGGCGACAAAGCCTACGAGCATTACAAAAAACTCAAAATCGACAGCCGCACCAAAATGCTGACCTTTTCAGACGGCCTCGATATTGAGCGTTCATGGGCGTTGCACCAATACTTCAAAGACCGTTTCAAAACCAGTTTCGGTATCGGTACCAACCTGACCAACGACTTGGGACACACGCCTTTGAACATTGTCTTGAAGCTCGTCGAGTGTAACGGACAATCCGTCGCCAAGCTCTCCGACTCCCCGGGCAAAACCATGACCACCAACAACACCTTCCTTGCTTACCTGCGCCAAGTGTTTGACGTACCGGAGCCGGAAGAGAAAGCCTAAAAACAAAGGCCGTCTGAAATGTTCAGACGGCCTTTTTAATTAATCCATATCGCTTTCGGGCAATTCTGCCGAACCCATCCGGCGTAAGATGATATTGGTTTTGTTGTGCATCCGTTTGCTCTTAGGGTGGTCTGCGTAAAACAGCGGAGCCGGAACGCGCGCCGTGAGTTTGGCGGCTTGTTGGCGGGTGAGGGCGGAGGCAGGTTTCTTGTAGAAATACTGGGACGCAGCTTCCGCGCCGAATACGCCGTAGTGCCATTCGATTGAGTTCAGATACAGCTCAAAAATGCGGTCTTTGTCGGTAACGGCTTCCATCATCGCGGTAATTGCCGCTTCTTCGCCTTTGCGGATGTAGCTGCGGCTTTCGTTGAGAAACAGGTTTTTTGCCAGTTGCTGGCTGATGGTCGAACCGCCGGCTTTGACTTCGCCGCTTTGCTTATTGCGTTTCATGGCGTATTTGATGCCGTTCCAGTCAAAGCCGCTGTGTTCGGCAAAGTTAGCGTCTTCGGAAGCAATCAGGGCTTTTTTGAGGTTGACGGAGATTTGGTCGTAAGGCACCCAGCGGTAATCCAGCTCGACATCGCGGCCTTCTTTTGCAAACTGGCTCATGCGCATGGACATGAAGGCGGTTTTGCTGGGCGCGACGGCGCGGTAGGTAATGATGTTGCCGTACACATAAGCGTTGAAGAAGATGAAGATGCCGATGGGCAGGGCAATCAGCCATTTGATGATGCGGAACATGGTTACAGGGCTTTCATGTATTCGATAACAGGGCGGATATCGGGCGTAAATCCGCGCCAAATATGGTAAGAGGCGGCAGCCTGACCGACCAGCATGCCCAGGCCGTCTGAAACTTCGGCCGCGCCG
>NZ_JBQCVF010000017.1:0-8766 GCF_051962515.1 Neisseria sp. P0009.S007
CCTTGATTTGCGGAATGCTTTCAGGCTGGTATTTTTTAAGCTGGGAAAACTGGAAAAAAGGGATATTGAACAAATCGCAACTTTTTGGGGTCAGCATAGTGTATTCCTTGAGACGATTGTTTCAGACGACCTTATTTGCGGCGGCGTGCAGCCATAATTTCGCCGATTTCGGTCAGTTTTTCTTTGGGGATAAAGGTTTTGCCCATATCAAATAGCGGCTCTTCAATCGCCAGATGAACATCATATCCTGCGACAAAGCGTTTGAACGTTTCCGCATCGGGGATATAGGCGTTGTCTGCTTCGAGTTTGGCGAATTCGGCAGATACCGCCGCCCAGTTGTTGTGCAGGCTGATATGTTGGCGCAAAAGCTCGTCAACGCTTTCTTGAGCTTGCGGCGCATATTGCAATAGAAGCGGGAAGAAATTTTCTTCTTCGTCTTCATGGTGCAACGGCGCGGCAACATTAAAATATTGGGCAATTTGGCGGATGGTTTGCAAAACGATTTGATTGCAGCCGTTTTCGGCAATATAGTTCGACAACATGGCAACCTGGCTGCAGAAACGGCGCACTTTGCCATGACAGGCGTACAGCATTTCAATGGGTTCGGCAAAAGTAACGCTTTTGGTTTCAAACGGATTCATGGTTTTGAAGTTTTATTCTTAAATTAATGTTTCCAGATTATAACAAAACAGCCTGCGCAAGGCAGGCTGTCTGTTTTCGAGCTTGAGGCGGATTAGTCAACCAAAGTAACTTTACCGTTCATCAAAGCGCCGTGACCTGGGAAGGTACAAGCGAATTTGTATTCGCCGCCGGCCAATTTAGCAGGATCCAGAGTCAGGGAAGCTTCTTCGCCGCCGCCAACCAGTTTGGTGTGGGCAACAACGCGTGCGTCGTCAGGTTTAACGTAGTCAGTTGCAGCAGCACCGGCACCGTCTTTGAAAATACCGTCCATGTCTTCGGCTTTACCGATGACGATGTTGTGACCCATGCTTTCTTTAGGTTGGGTACCAGTGTGTTTCAAAGTGATGGTGAATTCTTTACAAGCTTTGCTCACTTGGATTTCTTTAGTGTTAAACTGCATAGCGTCGTTGGCTTCAACAGTAGTTGCGCAGTTGCCGGCAGCAGGAGCGGCGGCAGCATCGGCTGGAGCAGCTTCAGAGGCAGGAGCGGCATCGGCAGGTGCAGTAGTTTCTGCAGGAGCAGCTTCAGAAGCAGCGGAAGCAGCAGGTGCTTCAGCAGGTTTTGCAGCTTCTTGAGAGCATGCAGCTAAGCCGATAACGGCAGCGGAAATCAGAGCCAGATAAGCTTTCATTGATGTATCTCCTAATGATGAGAGTCTTGTTAAGTTCTATTAATAGAACCCGCGCGAATATATTAACAAAGACAAATGTCAAACTTAAACTTATTCACGCAGAGTGATAAGAAATTCAGGCGTTATTTTGCTACAAACTTCACACGAAATCAAAATTTCAGGCCAAGTTTACATCAGTTTACCTAAAAGAAAACAGTTACTGTTTAGGTCGTATTTCTTTAGTATTAGATGCTATCAGTCAAATGAAATAAATTTTAACATTTATTAACCATAATCTCATTCGGCATGATTTTAGCGGCTGTGCTTGCGCACCAATTCTGCCAATGCCGCCGCCAATTCGGGATGTTTGCCTTCCAATTTGGCTGCCGCCTCATCGAAGCTGTCTAAAGCTGCCTCGCTCAATCTCAAACTATTGGTTTTCGGCTGAGCCGGAGGCTTGGGAACTACCCTGACCACCACTTCCCTGACGCCTGTATGCAATGTTTGCAACTTGGGCAACATGGCAGGCAGGATCATTTTCAAACGCGAAGCAGCCATATTATTGGCGGCAAGCAAGACCAATCTTCCGTCTTCTACGCAGGCCGTCTGAAAATGCGGATGCAGGTTGGCCGGCAAAACCGTTTTGATTTTTGCATCCAATTTCCGCCATTGTTGCGATTGTTGCAACAAGCCCGCCAATAAATGATTGCGCTTGCCTAATTGTGCTAAATCCATATATTTCAGACGGCCTCTCAGTAAATTAACCAAACAATTACAATTGAAATACAGCAAAACCGCCTTTATTTCAAACAGCATTACCGCGTTATACAAGCGCTTGTGTTAAAATCCCAATTTCGCCCACTATTATATCAAGGCGCAGGAATTATTCATGCTGACAAACATTGCTAAGAAAATCTTCGGCAGCCGCAACGACCGCCTGCTGAAACAATATCGTAAATCCGTTGCCAAAATCAACGCGCTTGAGAAACAAATGCAGGCATTGAGCGATGCAGAACTGCAAGCTAAAACAGCCGAATTCAAACAACGTCTCGCCGACGGACAAAGCCTGGACGACATCTTGGTCGAAGCCTTTGCCGTCTGCCGCGAAGCATCAAGCCGTGTATTGGGCATGCGCCACTTTGATGTACAGCTTATCGGCGGTATGGTTCTGCACAACGGCAAAATCGCCGAAATGCGTACCGGTGAAGGTAAAACTCTGGTGGCCACCCTTGCCGTTTACCTGAATGCATTGTCAGGAAAAGGCGTCCACGTCGTTACCGTCAACGACTACCTCGCCTCCCGTGACGCGAGCATTATGGAGCCTTTGTACAACTTCTTAGGCTTGAGTGTCGGCGTGATCGTCGCCGATTTGCAACCTTTCGAACGCCAAACCGCTTACGGTGCCGACATTACTTACGGCACCAACAACGAATTCGGCTTCGACTACCTGCGCGACAATATGGTTACCGACCAATACGACAAAGTTCAGCGCGAATTGAACTTTGCCGTTGTCGACGAAGTGGACTCCATTCTGATCGACGAAGCGCGTACGCCGCTGATTATTTCCGGCCAGGCAGATGACAACATCCAGCTCTACCGCGTAATGGATGCCGTTCCGGCCCACCTTATCCGCCAAGAAACCGAAGAAGGCGAAGGCGATTACTGGGTAGATGAAAAAGCACACCAAGTTATTCTGAGCGAAGCTGGTCACGAACACGCCGAGCAAATCCTGACACAAATGGGCTTATTACAGGAAAACGACTCGCTCTACTCTGCCGCCAATATTTCCCTGATGCACCACCTCATGGCGGCATTACGTGCGCACACCCTGTTCCACAAAGACCAACACTACGTCATTCAAGACGGTGAAATCGTGATTGTGGACGAATTCACAGGCCGTCTGATGGCCGGCCGCCGTTGGTCCGAAGGCTTGCACCAAGCTGTTGAAGCCAAAGAAGGCGTAGAAATCAAACGCGAAAACCAAACGCTTGCATCTATTACCTTCCAAAACTACTTCCGCCTGTACAGCAAACTATCCGGTATGACCGGTACGGCCGACACCGAAGCCTTCGAGTTCCAAAGCATTTACAACCTCGAAACCGTCATCATCCCGACCAACCGTCCTGTACAACGTAAAGACTTCAACGACCAAATCTTCCGCTCAGCTGAAGAAAAATTTGAAGCCGTTGTCAAAGACATTGCCGAATGCCACAAAAACGGTCAACCGGTTTTGGTCGGCACCACCAGCATCGAAAACTCCGAACTGGTTTCTGACTTGTTACACAAAGCCGGTCTGCCGCATAACGTTCTGAACGCCAAAGAACACGAGCGCGAGGCATTGATTGTAGCTCAAGCCGGTAAAGTCGGCGCAATTACCGTTGCCACCAACATGGCAGGCCGCGGTACCGATATTGTCTTGGGCGGCAACCTCAAACATCAAATCGAAGCCATCCATGCCGATGAAACCCTGAGCGAACAGCAAAAACAAGCGCAAATTTCTGCCCTTGAAAGCGGTTGGCAAGCTGAACACGACCAAGTTGTGGCCGCAGGCGGTTTGCATATTATCGGTACAGAACGCCATGAAAGCCGCCGTATCGACAACCAGTTGCGTGGTCGTGCCGGCCGTCAGGGCGACCCCGGCTCCAGCCGTTTCTATCTATCGTTTGAAGATCCATTGTTGCGCCTGTTTGCACTCGACCGTGCCGCCGCCATCCTCAACCGCCTGGCACCTGAACGCGGCGTTGCCATCGAACACGGCCTGCTGACCCGTCAAATCGAAGGCGCACAACGTAAAGTCGAAGGCCGCAACTTTGATATGCGTAAACAGGTTTTAGAATATGATGACGTTGCCAACGACCAACGTAAAGTGATCTACCATCAACGCAACGAAATCCTGACCAGCAAAGATGTCAGTGATTTGACCCGCGAAATCCGCGCCGACGTTATCAGCGACTTGGTTGATTACCACATCCCGCCTGACAGCATGGAAGAGCAATGGGACATTCCAGCACTGGAGCACCAACTTGCCGCCGATTTCCGCCTGCATGTCGATATTAAAGGCTGGCTGAAAGAAGACAGCACTTTGGACAACCAAGACATTAAAGAACGCCTCATCAAGCGCATCGAAGACGAGTATGCCGAAAAAGTTGAATTGGTCGGCAAACAGGCTATGTCAGACTTCGAACGCAATGTTATGCTGCAAGTTATCGACAACCAATGGCGCGAACACCTCGCCGCTATGGACTACTTGCGCCAAGGTATCCATCTGCGCAGCTATGCTCAGAAAAATCCGAAACAGGAATACAAACGCGAAGCTTTCGCCATGTTTGAAAATCTGTGGCGCGGTATCAAACAAAACATTGCCGCTTTGCTGACTGCCGTTCAAATCGAGCGCAATAGCGAATACGACCACACCGCCGCACAAAGCGTCAGCGATGTTCAAACCGTCCACTCCGATGCGCCTGATATGGAAGAATTGCTCGGTCAATCGCAAACCGATTTGGTTACAGAAGCGTTCGACCCTGACGGCACAGACTTCAGCCCTGAAGCGCTTGCACAAAACGGCCTGATTGTTCACCGCAACGATCCTTGCCCTTGCGGCAGCGGCCTGAAATACAAACAGTGCCACGGTAAATTGAACTAAGTAGTCATCTCAAAAGGCCGTCTGAACGGTGAAACGAGAATCTTTGATTTCGTTCTCACATCTGTTCAGACGGCCTGAGAATTATCCAAACAAGTAAAAAATTTCCAAACCCAATTTCAAAAGAGTATCCCTATGGCAGGCAATACCTTCGGACAAATCTTTACCGTTACCACTTTCGGCGAAAGCCACGGCGCAGGCTTGGGCTGCATCATCGACGGCTGCCCGCCAGGATTAGAATTGAGCGAAGCGGATATCCAATATGACCTTGACCGTCGCAAACCCGGCACCAGCCGCCACGTTACCCAACGTCGCGAAGCCGACCAAGTCGAAATCCTCTCCGGCGTATTCGAAGGCAAAACTACCGGTACACCTATCGCTCTCCTAATCCGCAATACCGACCAACGCAGCAAAGACTATGGCAATATCGCCACCAGTTTCCGCCCCGGACATGCCGATTACACCTACTGGCACAAATACGGTACACGCGACTATCGCGGCGGCGGTAGAAGTTCCGCCCGCGAAACCGCTGCCCGCGTTGCAGCCGGAGCAATTGCGAAAAAATGGCTGAAAGAAAAATTCGGTACTGAAATTACCGCCTACGTTACCCAAGTAGGCGAAAAAGAAATCCAGTTTGAAGGTTACGAATATATTTCCCAAAATCCTTTTTTTGCCGCAAACCAAAGCCAAATTGAGGACTTGGAAAACTATATGGACAGCGTGCGCAAATCATTGGATTCTGTCGGCGCAAAACTTCATATCGAAGCAGCCAACGTCCCTGTCGGCTTAGGCGAACCAGTTTTTGACCGCCTCGATGCAGAAATTGCCTATGCCATGATGGGCATCAATGCCGTCAAAGGCATGGAAATCGGCGCAGGTTTTGATAGCGTAACTCAACGCGGCAGCGAGCACGGCGACGAGCTCACGCCTCAAGGCTTTCTATCCAACCACTCAGGCGGCATCTTGGGTGGCATCAGCACCGGACAAGACATTCATGTGAATATTGCCATTAAACCGACCAGTTCCATCGCCACACCGCGCCGCAGTATTGATATAGAGGGCAACCCTGTCGAACTTGCCACACACGGCCGCCACGACCCCTGCGTCGGATTACGCGCCGCTCCGATTGCAGAAGCCATGCTGGCATTGGTCTTGATCGACCACGCCTTACGCCATCGTGCACAAAATGCCGATGTTCAGGTTAATACACCAGACATTGCCAAATTGGAAAAATAACCGTTTATTTCTGAATATTCTCAGAAAAATTTAGCCAAATCACAGTCTTTATACTACAATAGCACCTTATTGCCGTATGACGAAAATACGGATTTATATTAGAGGAATACAACCGCAATGGCACAAGAAACCGCTTTGGGCGCTGCGCTGAAATCTGCCGTCCAAACTATGAGCAAGAAAAAACAGACAGACATGATTGCCGACCACATTTACGGCAAATATGATGTATTCAAACGATTCAAACCGTTGGCCGTCGGTATCGACCAAGACTTGGTTGCCGCCCTGCCCCAATACGACCCTGCACTGATTGCACGCGTACTGGCTAACCACTGCCGCCGTCCGCGCTATCTGAAAGCCCTGGCTCGCGGCGGCAAACGTTTTGACTTGAATAACCGCTTCAAAGGCGAAGTCAGCGCAGAAGAACAAACCATCGCCCAACAGCACCCAGCCGTTCAACAGGCATTGGCTGCACAAGCCGAACGTCAAGCCGCTAAGGCTACTACAGAAGCAGAAGTAGCTCCTACTCAAGCCGAGACCAACGAAGCTTCTGAATAATGTTCAGACGGCCTGATAAGGCTTGCACTAAATAAATAGAGCCCCAATTTAATACGACATCTTTAACGTCGATGAATTGGGGCTTTTTATTGCCTTAACCTTATAGTGGCTGATTAAAAATAGCCTTGTTTACCCCCACCAAGCCAAGTTTTGAAACCAAAATCTTTTCTAAGCTATTCCCAATAAGGTATTTCTTTATTACGCTGATTATTCTTGTATCAATTTAAACATTGAACAACATTATTTGTTCGACATTAAAGCAATCTAAAATCTACTCTTATGAACATAAGTAAAGGCCGTCTGAAATATCTTTCAGACGGCCTTTTTAAATCAAACAGTCAGTTAAAACACGGCTTGCAAAACCAAATAGCTGACAACAGACAAAACGGCAGCAGCAGGCAAGGTAATAACCCAAGCAAGGCCGATCGGTTTCATCAATTTCCAGTTGGCATTGCGGTTAACCAAGCCGATACCCAAAACTGCACCTACCAAGATATGGGTACTGGAAACAGGCAAGCCCATAAATGATGCGGCCATCACGACGGCGGCGGCAGAAAGCTCTGCTGAGAAGCCTGACGCGGGGTGCATTTCTGCTAAGCTGGTGCCTACGGTTTTAATCACTTCTTTACCGACAAACCATAAGCCGACGATCAAAGCGATACCGAAAGTCAACATGGCAATTGGCGGCACGGCGTTTTGAGAAGTAATGCTGTTGGTACGCAGCACATCCATAATCGCGGCAAACGGACCAATCGCATTGGCAATATCGTTTGCACCATGGCTGAATGCGAAACCGCAAGCAGTAAATACCTGCATCCATGAGAACATTTGGAAAGTCGATTTATCCAAATCTTTGCGTTTCAAACTTTTGGCGAATACAAACGTACCCATCCAAATAGCTGCGCCGATCATGAAAATGGTCAGGAAGCTGTTGACGTTGCTCATGCCCAAATGCAGATTTTTCAGACCTTTAAAAATCAACATGGCCGCAATCATCATGCCGCCGACAGAAGCAATAAACGGCACCCAGGAATGCAGTGCTTTGTAAGAATCTACTTCGCCCTTACGGCTGTCAAAGCGGTGCAGACCGCGATAATACTCAGACTGCAATTCTTCAGGATCAAAGTCCGGCTCATCATAAATTTGGGCATCGTGCGCCATTTTGGTGGCGTATTCGACTTTTTCAGATTCACTCAAGGCATCAAAAAACAGGCGGTGCTCTTCTTTATAGGCTTTCTTCTCCAACTTGATGCCTTTGAGCGTATTATCGGCCCAAGAGTTGTAGTCCAAAACGTTTTTCTTAATTCGTGAAAACAATAGATAGGAAACGATGCCACCTAATACCGGAGACAAAATCCAAGACAAGGCAATTTCGCCCAACTTGTCCCATTGAATCAGCGCAATGGAATCCACACCGTTCAATGCCGCCATACACAAGGCACTACCGACGATACCGCCGATAATGGCGTGTGTCGTAGAAACCGGCAGACCTTTGCGCGATGCAAAAAGCAGCCACAATGCCGCAGCCAAAAGCGCAGACATCATAATAAAAACAAACTGCATCGGATCCAGATGCATGCCATTCAAATCGACAATACCCTTACGGATGGTATCTGTTACCTCGCCGCCGGCAATCACTGCGCCGCTGACTTCAAATACTGCCGCAATCAGCAAAGCTTGCGGAATAGTCAATGTGCCGGAGCCGACACTTGTACCGAAAGAGTTAGCAATATCGTTACCACCCACATTAAACGCCATGAAGACGCCGAAAAAGGTAGCAAGGATAAACAGGCCGGAGTGGTTGTAGTGGGTATAACCCAGGCCCCAATAAATAAAATAGCCGACCATGCTCACAAGCATAGCGGCAAAAACCGTATTAATCAGCTTCAAGTTCGCACTCGACTGAGTTTGAGCCATGGAAAGTTTCCTTTTGGAAAACATGTTGAGTCACGTTATTTTAACCTCTTTGTAATCTTTCTTGCACCAACTATTTACATTAAATGCCGAAATTCCCGTAAAAACGTCAAAAGGCGTTAAAATGTCG
>NZ_JBQCVF010000017.1:8866-15297 GCF_051962515.1 Neisseria sp. P0009.S007
ATCTGCGGCGGCGGCATCCGCAATCCGGTTTTGATGCAAGACTTGGAAACCCTGTTTTCTCCCGACACCAAATTGCACAGCACAGCCAAGCTCCATCTTGACCCGCAATGGGTGGAAGCCGCCGCTTTTGCCTGGCTTGCAGCCTGTTGGTGCAATCAAGTTCCGAGCAATCCCCACCATGCAACCGGCGCACATTCACACCGAATTTTAGGCTCTGGACATTACGGTAACTAAAGTTGAATCAATAAAAAGGCCGTCTGAACATTTTCAGACGGCCTTTACCATACTAACTCTTCACTTATTCTTCTTCCGGCAAACGGTTGATTTTCACACGTGCAATCCGTTGTCCGTCCTTCTCAACCACTTCAAAACGCCAGCCGTGATAATCGATGAAATCGCCTACATCAGGAATACTTTGCAATTCTTCCATAATCAAGCCGGCAACGGTATGAAAGTCCGCATCTTCCTCTTGGGCAGGCAGATTCAATTGAGAAGCCAATTCCACATACTCCAATGCACCATCCACAGACAGCGTTTCATCCTGACTGGCTGGAGCAGCTTCTTCTTCCTCACGCTCGAATTCCTCGGGGAACTCACCGGCAATAGTTTCCAACAAATCTTTCATGGTTACCATGCCCAATACCGCACCAAACTCATCCACCACCAAGGCATAATCCGCGCTGCTTTGACGGAACAATTCAATCGCATTCAATGCCGTCGTACTGTCCGGCAAAATCAACGGCTGGCGCAAGGCCGTCTGAATATTGATTTCCCCAGATTCAAGCAGCTGGTTCAGCAAATCTTTTTTACTGATATAGCCCAAAGGCTCATCTACACCTGCCTTACCGACAACCAACAAACGGCTATACGGCGTATTTTTCAGCTGCGCATTTTGTTCTTCCCGACTTTGGGAAATATCCAACTTCTCGATCTCCCGACGCGGAATCATCACACCCATAATCGGACGCTCCGCCAAAGTCAGCACGCTGCGAATCATGGATTTTTCGTTTTCTTCAAAATGCTCGTCATCACCGCCGTTATCGCCTGCTTTTGCCAAAATGCTTTCGCGGATACCCATCATGCCCAACACATTTTCAGCGGTACGCTTACGCCAAGAGGTACTGATGTAGTCATTTTTGCGGGCATTCTTTTGCGAAACCTGATTAAACAGTTCGATCAAAATCGAGAAGCCGATCGCCGCATACAAATAGCCTTTCGGAATATGGAAATGGAAGGCTTCCGCAATCAGGCTGAAACCAATCATCAACAAGAAACCCAAACACAACATCACAACGGTCGGATGCTTGTCCACAAAGGCGGTCAACAGTTTGCTGGCGGAAATCATCACCGTCATCGCCACAACCACTGCACCCATTGCTACCACAATATGATCCACCATCGCCACTGCCGTAATAACAGAATCGATAGAGAAAACCGCATCCAAAATCAAGATTTGCGCCACAACGCCCCAAAAAGAAGAATGCTTCTTCTGCCCTTCAGCAACCGCAAATTGATTATGGCCTTCAAGGCGTTCGTGCAGCTCGGTAGTCGCTTTATAAAGCAGGAAAATACCACCGGCAAACATAATCATGTCTTTACCAGAAATCTCCAAGCCGCCCAGCTCAAACAAAGGACGCGTCAGCGTCATGATATGCGCCATGAAGCCCAGCATGAAAATCCGAATAACGACAGCCAAACCCAAGCCCGTTATCCGCGCCCTATCCCGTTGCGACGGTTTGACCTTGTTTGCCAAAATTGCTACGAAAACAAGGTTATCTATACCTAAAACAACTTCCAAAACCAGAAGCGTGGCAAAGCCTATCCAAGTATGCGGCTCGGCCAACCAACTGAAATCCATAATGATTGCGTTCCTTTAAAATACAAAAAGGCAGCCGTTCCGCTTAAAACGGACAGACTGCCAAATTTCGGGCATAAATAAAGGGAAAGAAGCGGTATAACAACTACTCTGCTCTGCGTCTTTCATGAAAAATTTATGCCCCAGTCAAAAATAATGGCAAACAGTTTATCAGTTTGACGAAAGAAAGGCAAAGTCCGACAGCATATTTTCTTTTAAAAACAGTCTACAGCTGCCAACAAATCACTTTCTCCAGCGTTAACAAAAGGAATCGGTCGATATATTTGGTGATCATGGTTTGTTCGGTTTGCCGAAAGAAGATTCTTATAAGAAACCCCCTAAATGCCTGGGTAAAAACTTAGGTTTTTTTACTAAGGTCTCAAGCCGTCTGAAAAATTGGGATTTTTTCAGACGGCACGGTTTATATAGACAATAATTTTCTTAGAAAATATAACGATTATATTCTTTCAGAAATTACGGATATACTTAATCTCCATACAGTTAAAGTAATTAATCTGCCATCTAAATAAGAATATTCTAATTGAAGAGCATCATCTTCAAAGCAAATATTTCCAGCTGTAAATGTATTGCCATCTAACCTACCTGTTATCTTATATTGTGCACTATCACCTATTCTTTCAAAAGGAATAATAACAGATTCATCTGTATTAACCTCTTCCAATATAAACTCATCAATAATGAAATAGTCAAGTTCCACATTGTAAACTTTATTCACTTCAATAGCCATTGGACAACAATTAAGGAAACAATATAGATCGTTATTTTCTATAGAAAAATATGCAAATTCCTCAATTATTTCATCCATTTTTTTTAGCTTTGCTGAGTAAATCATTTTTAACCTTTCATAAATTATTTTACTTCATAAATTGTTTTATCTTTTGGATTGCTACGATTTATAGATCTTCAAAAGTCTTTTCCACTTTTCACATGGATGGTTGTGATGTAACCTCGATGATTTGTTCCTATAAAGGCTGATGAATTAAGTGTAATCATTTAATCAATTATCATCAAAATATCTTAAAATATTAACCAATAGATAAAATAAAAACCACCATACAAGATGGTGGTTTTCAAATCTGGCTCCCCGACCTGGGCTCGAACCAGGGACCTGCGGATTAACAGTCCGTCGCTCTACCGACTGAGCTATCGGGGAATTAAAAATGGGATTATATAGAAAATATCAGAAGCCTGTCAAGCAACAATCTATATAAAAACAAAAATATTTTTATATCTTTTTAATTTATAAAACTTTTATAAGATTTCAGCAATTTGTTTGGCCGCACGTTTCGCATCCAACAAAATCAAACCCAATTTACCGCTTTCTTTTGCCATCAATGCCAACACTGCATTTTCACCTGCCTGACTCAGCAGAATATAGCCATTTTTACCTTTAACCATTACCTGATCCAACTCACCGCAAGCCAACTCGTGTACGGAACGATTGCCCAATGCCAAAAGCGTTGCCGACATCGCACCTACACGGTCTGCATTCAAATGCGAAGGCAGCATGGTTGCGATTGGCAGGCCGTCTGTAGAAATAACTGCAGAAGCAGTGATATCCGCAGAGGTATTGTTCAAATCGCTTAATACAGAGATCAATAGTTGTTGCATAGTCGCTCCATTCTAAAATAAATATTGGTCAGGCAAAAATCAACGGCTGCCGTATCGGTGGTACAGCACTTTAACCAAAGTAACAAAAGCCTCTTTATTTAAATCAGGCATTCCGCCAATTACCAAAATCAGCTTGGTCATGCCAATATACAGCGGGAAAAAGGTCAATTCACTTTGGCCTGAAGGATCGCAAATACCCCATGCGCTATTATTGATATGCAGGTTATTGCGAATCAAAAGACGGTGATTGTCTTCCATTTTGGCCACTTCGCTCGCCAAAAGGCCCAATTCTTCCGCAGCCTCGTGATGGAAATTGGCATTGGCAAAATACAAACCGTTTTCATCAGCCAATAAAGCTTTGCCAGAATTAGACAACTGTTCCAACAATGTCGGTAATTGCTCGTCAGTCAGATGGATGTCCTCTGTGCTGATTTCCTCGTCACCGTACAAAAACTCCAAGCGTTGGAGGCGATACAACAGGTTTAAAGCGGTATTGATATCGCTGGTGTCTGCCCACGCCAAAAGTTTTTCACTGCTGATGGTTTCAGACGGCTCTGCGCGCAACAAACCATACAATAAAGTTCTGCTGGCGCTGGGCGTATCACTTGAAACGGCATAATACGCACCTGCCGGTGTAATCTTAGGATATAAATTTGATTGTAAAGAGAGTGTCGCTTCCATCTTATACCTCTAATCCGGGGTCAATTGAGAACAACATGGCAGTAACCAATTGTTTTACATCGTCTTCTCGACGTGCATCAATCTCAAAAACCGGTACATTAAAATTATTCTGTGCTAAATATTTTTGATATACATCTACGCTTGGCAAGGAGCGGATATCCATCTTCGTTACCCCTACAACCAAAGGCGCTTTTTTCAGCAACTCGCGGAACGCATCCAAGAAGAATTGCAAGTCTTTCAATGGGTTGCTTCTTGTATTATCTAAAAGAAGCACTAAGCCCATACTGCCTTGGCTCAGAATTTCCCACATAAAATTAAAACGCTCCTGACCAGGCGTACCATAAAGATGAACCTTGGTTTCCTCATCCAAATGAATGACACCGTAGTCCATTGCCACAGTCGTGTACCCCTTGCGGACAAGTGTCATATCGGATGCGGATGCATCGGTTTGAACCGGCGGTTCATCAGATAAAGCTGAAATTGCAGTGGTTTTACCTACGCCAACAGGACCGGTAAAGATAATTTTATTTTCTTTCATGATGTGTCCTTTACGATTTACCCAGCAACTTACGCATCAGGCGTTGCAACAGGCCGCGAGGTTGTTCTTTAGACGGACCGGCAACTTTTTGAGCCTCTTTGCTCATTGCTGTTTCAGGTACGTCTTTGCTATTCACATCAATCTGTTCATTCAAGGAAGGCGTATTATTCGCATCTGTTGCAAACTCTGTATCTGTCGCCAAAAAGCCTGTTATATATGTTGCCGATAAATAATTCAAAATATCAGGCATCTCTAATGGCATGACTTTATAGAGAACATTTAAATTAACGGATGTTTTCGTCAGAAATGCCGACAGACGCATAGATTCCGGAACATGCGCCAAACGGGTTAAGTTTGGCCAACGCTTGAGCGTAAAGACAGTTTGCGGCGTCATCGGATAAATCAGACGGCCTGATGCAGTCCAAATGGCCATTTGCCACAAGCATGACATAATGGTAACTTTGGCTTTCTCTTTCCATTGCGGATTATCAGGAACAGCCTTACACACAACTGCCAAGTTATCGTTTTTACACAATTTCTCCAACTCATTGGCACTGACTGTCAGCAGTACTCGCTGGATACTAGGAAACACGATTAATATCGGCTTGCCTTCATGCAAGACGGCAATATCTTGGTGTCCTTGACTGGCAAATTTCAGCGCACCCAACAAGCCTTTATTTGGATTAAATCGGCGAATGGTGGCTTTTCTTGCGCCATCAGAATTTGATTGTCCTTTATTCTCTTCAGCCGCTTGTTGTTCAGACGGCTCAAAAACATTCCCGCCCTGAGCCAGGCTGCGCAAAACAGGAAACAAGGTATCGAATTTAACCGGCTTGGCCAAATAAGGAGTCGTTACTGTCGGCAACTCGGAAGAAAACATCGCTACAGGCACTTCCGGATAAGTTTTCTTCGACTCTTTCCAAGCTTCTACACCTTCCGGAGTATCGGTATCAACCAATACCAAATCCGGTTTTTCATCAGAATCAGGGGAAACGATGACGTAATTCGTCGTATTGTGCATTTTAAATGCCATACGGAATACCGCCTGCTGTTGCTCACCCATCTCCTGTAACATAACCCGTATGGTTTTAATTTTTGGTAAATGATTATTCATCACTCGTACTTTCTACGATTATCTTGTTTTTTTGAATATTGGTTCATTCGTTGCAAGAGACGGCTCATTGCCAAGACAACCTCTTCAGGCAGGCTGACAACACGTTCACGCAACAAGCGCAGGAATTGCTCCAAACGTCCCCAGTCTTCGACGCGTTCGTACAAATCAAACAAGATGATGTACAGCTGCGATTCTTGAGGATACTGCAAAACAGCCTGTTCCAGAGTGCCGATAGCCAAATCCAACTGACCGTAGGCCAACAGAGACTCCACTTCTTTCAGGGCTTCATCAGCAGGTGAAGAGCTTGCACTAATGACAGAAGAATCTTTTTGAACCAAATCGCGATATTTGGCTTTCATCTGCAAAGAACTTGGCTGAATATAACCGCGCTTCAAACCAATCTCTTTAATTTGCTGTTCAGACGGCCCTTTTTCCAAATCATCAAAAATTTCGTGATAACCAAGGCTATAACCCCAACCAAGCATACGTTCTTTTACTTGACGGCCATATTGGCCCAAAGAGTGGTAAAGCTTCCACAGATGCTTGGCAAACTGCCCTACTTCTTCATTCTGATAATCCAGACGCAAGGCATCGATAATGAGACCAGCAGG
>NZ_JBQCVF010000017.1:15397-20006 GCF_051962515.1 Neisseria sp. P0009.S007
TACTTTGTTTATGACGAACAAAAAACAACACCAGCAAAAAAAGCACCAGCAAAAAAATAGTTAAAAGTTGATAGTTCAAGAACACCTCCCGGTCTTGTGCTGCAAACTGCATTTATTAACATCTGTTGCTTTACACGCAACTTCAACGTTATGAATTCCCCAAACGAATGATGATAACATGAATGCACTCATTTTTACATTAAAAACCCTACTCACATAAAGGACTTGATACCAATTTACAACTCAAACACACCGATGGATTCAACATGCGAGGTTTGTGCAAACATATTCATGATTCCTGCCGCCTTAAACTTATAGCCCTTATCCACCAAGACACCGGCATCCCGTGCAAATGTTGATGGATTGCATGAAACATATACTATTTTTTGGGGTAAAAACGGCTTATGTATCGATTTGACAACAGCATAAGCCCCGCTTCTCGGCGGATCCAGCAGCATCTTGTCAAATTTTCCCCATGACTCGACAGTCTTTTCATCGGTATCGAACAAGTCGGCAACAGAAAACGTCATATTCTCGGCACAACGATTCAGGCGGGCATTTTCCCTTGCCCTATCTACCAAATAATCGGCGCCTTCAATACCGACAACCGATGCGCCACTTTTCGCCAACGGCAAACTGAAATTGCCCAAACCGCAAAACAAATCGGCAATCCTCTCCCCTTTTTGAGGGTTTAAAAGCCTGACCGCCCTTGCCACCATCACTTCGTTCAGCTGCGCATTAATCTGCGTAAAATCACCCGGCTTGTAAGGCATTTCCACGTCAAATTGAGCAAAATTATAGTTCAGAGCAGGCACATTCTCGGGATAAAACGGCAAGGACTCGGCATGATCCTGCAGCCATATTTGCCATACTTTTTCAGCACCCGACAATATCTTATCAAACCAATTACGCAATTCGCTTAATATTTGTCCAAACGGTTGATTTACGAAACGAATGTTGAGCGCTGTCACATTTTTCCCGCAATAAAACTCAACAAATTTCACTTTTACACCGTCATCATGCAGCTTTTGCAGCAAATTGCGGACATCAGGCAATCTATCGGACACATGCTTAGGCAAAATATGGCAATGGCGGATATTGACGACATCATGGCTTTTTTTGGCCTGAAAACCGAGGTTCAGACGGCCTTGTTTATCCACCGAAACACTTAAACGCGCTCTATCGCGATAATACCAGGAGTAACCATATAAAGGAGGTAAAATTATTTCCGGCTTGACCTTACCTATCCGTTCCAACTGCTCTTCCAAAATCCGTTGCTTTAACGCAACTTGCGCTCCGAAAGAAACATGTTGAAGCGAACAGCCGCCACATGTATCAAAATAGCAACAAGCTGGCTCAATGCGTTCGGAAGAAGGTTTTAAAACCGTTTCGACCTGAGCTTCTGCAAACTGCTTTTTTTCTTTATGAATGGCAAACGTTACACGCTCTCCGGGCAGCGCACCGCCGATGAATACAGTCTTTCCATCGACTCTGGCAACACCCCTGCCCTCATAATCCAAAGAAAAAACTTCCGCCTCTTGATACCGTTCTTTCACACTCATACCGTTTCCGTCAGACAGCCGCTTACCGGCCGCCTGACTGTCTTCCAATACCGAAAGCGCATATTTTCTCACAAAAACACAGAGTTTCAGGTATCATGCGCCAAAAACTTTCATTTCAATCCCTACAAAAAAAAGACGACATGAAAAAATTATTCCTTGGCCTGACAGCCGCCCTTCTGACCTCGGCCGCTGCTGCAAACACACTTATTCCAGACGTCTCCCCCGCCTCTTCCGGACAACACGTCGTTATCAATATTACGCAACAGCGTTTGTTCCTCTACGACAACGGTAAACTGAGCAAAATTTATCCTGTTGCCGTCGGCAAAGCCATGACCCAAACCAATCTGGGCGAACATAAAATCGGTGCAAAAGCCTACAACCCGGTTTGGCACATCCCTAAATCTATCCAAAAAGAACGCAATGACGGCGTAAAAAGCGTACCGGCCGGCCCAAATAACCCGCTGGGCCCCGTATTCGTCCGTCTTGGCGACCCCAAATTAAGCCTGGGCATTCACGGCACCAATGCCCCTGCCAGCGTGCCCGGAGTCCGCAGCCATGGTTGCGTGCGCATGAAATCGCCTGACGCATTGGAATTTGCCAAAACCATCGCAACAGGTTCTCCTGCCTCCGTTATCTACCAAATGGCGAGCCTGAACGAAGATGCCAACCAAAACTTGTGGCTGGCTGCCTATCGTGACCCATACGACAAGAAAAACCTTGATACGGCTGCCCTGAAAAAAAGCATTGCCGCTTGGGCAAAAGCGCACGGCAAAACCATTCCTGCAGCGCGTGTGGATGCAATCCTGAAAGGACGCACCGGTGCGGCAAACTGTCTGACCTGCGCCAAAGGCGTGAAACTCAAATCGCCTTTAAAATCTTTGGCATGGACCAGCGGCACGGATGCTTACAGCAAACCCAAAGTCATGCCGAAACCGGCTCCTGCTAAAGATGTGGTATTGCCTCAAGGTACTGAAATCGAAGTCGATGCTACCGACGATACAAACAAAGCAGCATCCGAACCGAAACAAAGCGTTCGTCCGACTCCGGTGAAACCGGCAAAACCTGCTGCCAAACCGGCAACCACTCCTGCCGAGACGCCTGCTTCCGCGCCTAAAGCCGCTTCCGAACCGGCTACTGCCTCGGCCTCTGCGCCTGTAAAAGATGCTCCGGCAAGCAGCGAACCGGCAGATTTGCTGTTCTAAGCAGAACAAAATACATAGCCAAAGACCGTCTGAAATGAATTTTTCAGACGGCCTTTTCGTACAACTGGATATTGGAAATATTATGTCTCTCTTAATTCAGACGGCCTTTTTGCTTTCCAAATATTCTGACAAACCACGCTCGCGTAAAATACAGCTCGGGCATTCATGACAACCACCGACCACGCCGTTATAACAGGTATGCGTATGCTCGCGAATATAATCCAACACACCCATTTCATCCGCCAATGCCCAAGTTTGCGCTTTGGTTAAATACATCAAGGGCGTGTGGATTTGAAAAGCGTAATCCATAGCCAGATTCAGCGTAACATTCATCGACTTGACGAACACATCGCGACAGTCGGGATAACCGGAAAAGTCGGTTTCGCATACGCCGGCAATGATATGGCGTATCCCCTGCCCTTTGGCGTAAATGGCGGCGTAAAGCAAAAACAAAGCATTGCGTCCATCTACAAATGTATTGGGCAGGCCGTCTGAAGCTGTTTCAATGGATGCCGTATCATCCATCAACGCGTTATGCGTAATCTGTTGTATCAGGCTCAAATCAAGTACGGTCTGCTTCACGCCTAAATCTTGGGCAATCCAACGCGCGCGCTCCAATTCGATGGCGTGGCGTTGTCCATATTGAAAAGTGATGGCCTGCACATTTTCACGGCCATAGGTTTGAATTGCCTGAATCAGGCAGGTCGTTGAATCCTGCCCGCCCGAAAAAATAACAAGGGCTTGCTGTTTTTCCATTGTAAATTCCTAGTTTTGTTAACGCGGGAGGTTTGCGAACCGCGTGATTCGAAGATTGACGGATTATAACGGATTTCGTCTATAATCACGGCACTTCATTTTCTTTTATTCTGCATAATGATGAGTATCTACGCCCTGAAACCAAAATTCCAAAACCTGTTGCGCCCCATCGTTAAGAGACTGTATCAAAAAGGCATTACTGCCAATCAGGTAACCCTGTTTGCCTGCGCCGTTTCCATTTTGCTCGGTTTGCTTTTAGCATTGTTTGCAGGTGTATCCACATTATTCTGGCTTTTGCCGATCTGGTTGTTTGTCCGCATGGCACTGAATGCGATGGACGGTATGCTGGCACGGGAGTTCGGCCAACAATCGGCATTGGGCGGTTATTTGAATGAAATCACCGATATTGCCGCCGATGCTGCTTTGTATTTGCCTTTTGCCTTTATCGCACCCTTCGGCGGCGTACAAATTGCCCTGTTTATTTGGCTGGCGGCAATGACTGAGTTTTGCGGCGTTTTGGGGCAAGTTCATGGTAACGGCCGGCGTTATGACGGGCCATTCGGCAAAAGCGACCGTGCATTCTTTATCGGTGCATTGGCAGTATGGTATGCAATCGCCGGCAGCTTCCATCCGACTTTCTATATCCTTATGTGGCTGGCCTGCGCGGCATTGGTTTATACCTGCTACAAACGTGTCATCAATGGCTTGAAGGCCGTCTGAAACCATAAACTATCGGTTTCAGACGGCCTTTTATCCGTCAGCGAAGATCACTTACTGTTTACCCAGTTGACTGTAATCTACCAACATATACTTGGCAGTAATTTTCTGCGAAGCATTACCTTCGTCACCCATTAGAATCATTTGAGGCTTGCCGTTAACGGTAATCGAATCAACAGCTTCAACGTTGGTGATGTGTTGCAGATTAGGCAGAGAGATTTTTTGCTGTTCATCGGTCGGGTTACCGCTCCAAGTCCACAGTTGTGAGAATTTCTGTCCATTCTCATCCTTCACTTCATTGGCAATCACGTAGGTTTTCAACACAGGATCATAGTTGAGGGAACGGATACCGCCGCCATCAATATCAATCAC
>NZ_JBQCVF010000017.1:20106-24697 GCF_051962515.1 Neisseria sp. P0009.S007
TCATTGGCAATCACGTAGGTTTTCAACACAGGATCATAGTTGAGGGAACGGATACCGCCGCCATCAATATCAATCACAGCTACTTCATCAAACTCAGGTTTGGCATTGCGCTCAAACACATCTTTCGGATTGCTGATAAACGCAACCAAAGCCATGTTGTTGAACTCAGGATCACGGAACCCCAAAACAAGACGTTTTTTCACCGGATCAAACGCCATGCCCTCAATATTGATTTCGTCAAAAGAAACTTCTGCCTTGGTTCGCTCGCGAATCAAATCATGCAACTTGTGATCGGTTTCCAAAACCTGCGTCAGATTGTCGTAGCTGGTCAGCCCCAACACGTTGCCGTCTTGAATTTTAAAGCGCATCAAGTGTTCGCGGTCAGGCGAGCGGTTGCCTTTACGGGTGCGCGAGTGTGAAGTCAGCGCGTAGATAAAACCTTCCTCGTCGCGAGCCAAAGCCTCCAAGTCGCTGAGACGGCGTTTGAAACCGGTAATCACGCGCGTATCCAATGCCTCGTCTTCCACAAACCTACCGGTTTTATCAATACTGATGATACTGAACGCATGGTTAGGTTCGTCTTCCGCAATCAGCAACTTACCATCCGGAAGCTGTTGTACGGCGGAAGGCTCGTACACACCGTTAAACATATTGATTCCCAGCGAACGCAGCTCTGCCGCATTGTTGGCCGGCGGTATCAGCAATGACGGCAATGTTTTCACGCCGATAAACGCCACCAGTGAAGCCAGCAAGCCCCAGCGGAATACCGCGTAAGACAAATTGATGTATTTGAACTGTTTGTCCGCCAACAAACCAAGCCAATAAAGATGGTCGCTCATCTTTTCATAGATTTGTTTACGGTCGCCCATAATCTCCTGCATCATTTCCCAATATTGATCTTTTTGCAGTTTCACACGGTCTTCATAAATCAAAATATTGGGTTGGCTGCCGCCAAAAAAGCGCGTTTCGGTACTACTGAGGCGGGTTTTCAAGTCCCGCAGCTTAGAACGGCCGCGGATAAAATCCTTAAACCATGTCCGCGCCGCCTGCATTTTGCCGATACGTTCCGGCGAAGCAGAAAGCAACGCAAACACGATAGATGCGGCGGCAGTAATCATAAACGTACTGGCCGGAATCAAAAATTCGGGCGACGATGAAAAAATAAACGCGCCCGAAATCATCAGAGCAGACACGATAAAACCATTCAGCGAAATCATAATATTCGCTTTGGTTGCCGCCAGCGCCAACAATTCCATCTCCGAGCGTACGGCGTTGCGGAACATGGTTTCCACGCCCTTATTCGTACCCAACAAATCAGGCGCATTCAAATCTTCGGCTTTATTTTTTTTCTTTTTTGCCTTGTCTTTTTTGCGTTTGGCTTTCTTTTCACTTTTTTCAGACGGCATCTCAGGATGTTCAACTGCTTCCTGACCTTCTACCTCCTCCTGAACTTCTACCGTTTCAGCCGCAACCTCAACTTCGTTTTCAACAGTATTGTTTCGATTGCGATCCCAAAAATCAACGTCCTGTTGGGAATCGGCAGATACGCCGTCGTTTAAAGATTTGTCTTGGTCGCCCATCTGCTTCGGCCGACCATTTTCCTTCCAATCATTCAAATCCATATCATGACTCCCAACATCAAACACTTTGAATTAAATGGAAAATAAAAAGCATATTTAGTTCATTTATTTTAGGTAATTTACATGTAGCTTACATTCTTTAAATACCTAAATAGCAAACTGCCGCAGAACCCCAAAGTCCTGCGACAACCCGCTTTGCATCAAAATATTAATAGTCGATGCGTTCTTTAATAATTTTCAAATCAGGAAAAGACAAAACAATGTCGTACTCACGACCATCTTTAAAAGCCTCGATATCCAACACAGGCTGACCTCGACGGCTATCGGCTTCAACATCGTGAACTTGATAGCCGCGTTGTTCCAAAATTTTTACGGCTTTAGCACGATTTTGCTCGAAGTTTTTGTCGCTGTAGATTTTGTGTTCGATATAATCACTGGCACCGGCAGTAGCGGCAGACAAAGCAACGATGGCGGTCAATAAAAATTTTTTCATGTTTGATTTCCTTTTTAAATGTGTATTCGGGTTTCGATGGATGTATTAAAACATGACAAAATTAGCAGTTAATTAGTGCTTGGTTAAACGCAGTAAAGGCCGTCTGAAAACTATTCAGACGGCCTAAGCGATTCCCCTTCAGAAGAAATAAGAGAAAAAATTTGGCAACAATATGATAACGATAAGTCCCGTCTGACTGTGTTTCGTAAATTAATTGCAAAACAAAGAGTTTATGATGATATGTCGGTAGTAGTTTGTAAGGTTATCCACCCCCTATCTAACCCTTTTCACAATCACTGTCATCAGTTTTAAGTGAAATTTGAAACCATCTTTTACCATTTCTCTCCATCATTGCATTCGTCCGTCTATCGGATAGTCATTGCATTTATTCGATATGTCATGATACTGTTCAAAAAATATGACTATTAGGAGTTTCTCATGTCCGAACAGCAAAAATTCTTTTCTACCCAAGACGGTACTTCGCTTTTCTACCGCTATCGCCCTGCTGCTGATGGTTCTTCCGACAAAGCCATTGTGCTGTTCCATCGCGGGCATGAGCACTCCGGCCGGATGATGTTTGTGGCAGATGAGCTAGGTTTTGATGATTTTGCCTATTTTGCTTGGGACGCGCGCGGTCATGGTTACAGCCCTGGTGAACGCGGCGATAGTCCGAGTATCGGTACTTCGGTTGCTGATGTAGATGATTTTATCCGACACATTCAAAGCGAATACGGCATCAAACCTGAAAACATCTGCGTGATTGCACAAAGTGTTGGTGCGGTATTGGTTTCTACTTGGTTGCACGATTACGCGCCGAAAATCCGTTGCGCCGTATTGGCTTCGCCTGCGTTCAAAGTCAAACTCTATGTTCCGTTTGCCCGTACCGGTTTGAAAATTATGCAAAAATGGCGTGGCAATTTCTTTGTCAACAGCTACGTCAAAGCCCACTATCTGACCCACAATGTCGAACGTCAAAAAAGCTACGACAATGATCCGCTGATTGCCCGCGCTATTTCTGTGCGCATCCTGCTGGGTTTATATGAGGCGGCCGAGCGCGTCGTTGCCGATGCACAAGCGATTACTACGCCTATACAACTGTTGATTTCAGGCAGCGATTGGGTTGTTCATCACAAACCGCAACACGATTTCTACAACCGCTTAGGCAGCCATATTAAAGAGCGCCATATCCTGCCCGGTTTCTACCACGATACGTTAGGCGAGCAAGACCGTGAAATCGCTTTTGTCGAAATGCGCCGTTTTATCCGCGAGCGTTTCAATCAGCCTTTGCAACAAGTCGATCTGACTCAAGCGCACTTGTTTGGAGACAGCCGTCGCGAAGCCGACGAACTGGCTACGCCTTTGCCTGTTTGTACGCCTCGCGGCGCATTTTGGGCAACATATCGCGCCTCGCTCAAACTGGGTTCACGCTGGAGTGAAGGCTTGAGAATCGGTCAAGAAACAGGTTTTGATTCGGGTAGCACGCTGGATTATGTCTACCGCAATCAACCGCAAGGCAGCAACGCTTTCGGTGTATGGGTGGACAAATACTATCTCAACGCCATCGGCTGGCGCGGCATTCGCCAACGCAAAGTCAATATCGGCAAAGCCATTCAGACGGCCTCAGCTAAATTGCGTGAAGCAGGCAAACCTGTACACGTTTTGGATATCGCGTCCGGTCATGGCCGCTATGTATTGGATGCCCTGACTGCCGACACATTGCCTGATTCCGTACGCTTGCGCGATTACAGCCCGATTAATGTCGAAGCCGGCCGCAAACTGATTGCAGAACGCGGCTTGCAAAACACGGTAACCTTCAATGAAGTCAATGCTTACGACCGCGCCAATTATCATGATTTACAGCCGCGCCCTACCCTAGGCATCGTCTCCGGCTTGCACGAATTGTTTGCCGACAACGATTTGATTTTAAACTCGCTCTACGGCTTTGGAGAAGCCATTGAAACCGGCGGCTACCTGATTTACACCGGCCAGCCGTGGCATCCGCAACTGGAAATGATTGCCCGCGCCCTGACCAGCCACAAAGCAGGCAGCCCAAACTGGGTAATGCGCCGCCGCAGTCAGCAGGAAATGGATCAGTTGGTTGAAAAAGCCGGTTTTGAAAAAATCCATCAATGGATAGACGAAGACGGTATTTTCACCGTGAGCTTGGCAGTGAAGAAATAAAAATAAAGGCCGTCTGAACAATTTTTTAACTTTCAGACGGCCTTATTTAAACCATGTACCTATCCATGAAACCTACCCTCAAAACCTCCCTACTCAAGCTGATTTCAGTCGGTATCCTGTTCTACACCAGCTACGGCCTCTCCAACCATTACGCGGCATCGCTGGACTATGTACCTGAAATCGCTTTTGCATGGGAGAGCAATATTCCGTTTTGGGCATGGACGATTGTGCCTTATTGGTCGCTGAACCTGATGTATGCCGCGGCATTTTTTCTTTGCCGTGATACACATGAACAAAACCGATATGTAGCGCACCTTGTAGCCGCCCAACTGATTGC
>NZ_JBQCVF010000018.1:0-4446 GCF_051962515.1 Neisseria sp. P0009.S007
ATATTTTTTTGTCGTATCAGGATTTGGGCTGCAGTTTCCGCATTGATGGCCTGATGGGTTTCGGGGTGGATGTAGTCGGGGTAGTGGATGAGCGTGCCGGCAATCAGCTGCCAAAGCTCAAGCCTGCGGTTGCGGCGCGGAATGGGGAGCAGATCTTGGGTAAGCCCCCAACCTGCATAGAAAGGAAGGCCGTAGCAGCTGACTTTTTTGCCGCGCAACAAGGCTTCAAAACCGGTCAGCGAAGTCATGGTATGAACTTCGTCTGCGTATTGGAGACAGGTCAGGATATCGGCTTGTTCGGCGGTTTGGTCGGCATATTGTGCAGCATCTTCAGGGGAAATATGGCCGATGCGGTTACAGCTGACTACATCGGGATGCGGTTTGTAGATGATATAGGCATCGGGATTGCGTTCGCGTACGGTACGGAGCAGATCCAGATTGCGATAGATTTGGGGTGAACCATAGCGGATAGACGCGTCATCTTCAACCTGGCCGGGAACGAGGATCACGGTTTTGTCGGTTGATGGGGCGGTAAAGTCTGAGTTGCCGACGTTGTATTTGCTGATGTGGTTTTCGGTCAGCATTTTTTGCAGTTTCAAGGCTGTCTGAAAGTCTTGATCGTCGAAGTTTTGGTTTTGCAGGATGTGTTCAAGACGGGACGGGGTTTCGGCGTTGAAATAAATGCCCATATCGTCGGTAACGAGCGACAGTGGTGGGACTAAATTAGAACCAAGCCCGACCGAGCGGATAAAGCCGTCTTCCATGCGCAGCAGGGGGATGTTGTGTTGTTCGGCAAAACGGACGATGGCCTCTTTGCCGTTGCCCCAAGCAAGGATGCGTGCATCGTTGGATAGTTTGACCCCTGCCAGTTTTTGTGTGGAGGCGATAAATTTCAGACGGCATGAGGGTACGTTAAAGAAAGGTTTGGCAACCGCGCGTTTCCACAAAGACATGCCGACGCAATATAACTCACCACGCAATTTGTCGTTTTTGCGTTTGACCGTCGCCAGATAGTCGATAACATCAAAGAGGCTGCCTGCTTCGCCGGTATTGGGATTGAGGTAGCGGCTGTATTGCAGATAGGCTGCGGCAAAGAGCTGCAGCAAGTTGCGGGGGGCGCGGCGTTGGGTTTGAACAAGGCTGTCGATTTGTGGGTGGCGGTCGTCGCTTACACCCCATCCGGCATACCACGGCAGGCCGAAAGTGGTCAGCGGTTTGCCGCATAAAAGCGCCTCAAAACCCATTTGCGAGGTAACGCAATAAACTTTATCGATGTTTTGCAACAAAGAAATCGGATTGATGTCTTCTGCCAAAAGATGGACGCGGTGTTGCTGCGCCAGTTGGGTCAGATAGCCTTGTTTTTTGCCGCACAAAACATCGGGATGGGTTTTGACCCAGATATCGGCTTGTGGGTTTTCATTTAAGGCCGTCTGAAACATCAGTTCAAACGTAGAGGCGTCTGCGCCGCCATACTGGATGGCCATATCGCCGAAGGTTTGATCAATGATGAGGACGGTTTCAGACTTAGATGGGGAGCGCAAAGGATGATCGTCTGAAAGTTCGGGCGCGTGGTTGTATTTGGACAGATGGTGTTGCAGGATGAAATCCATCGCCTGTTGCGCCTGAGCCAAGGTTGCAGACGGCATGGTATCAGCAGCGAGAATCAGTTGTTCCAAACGCGAAGGACGTGTGGTGTCGTAGTAGATGCCGATGTCGTCATAGACGATGGAGTAGGGCGGATAGCCGGCGACGCCCAGGCCGAGCGAACGTAAAAAACCGTCTTCCAATGCAATAAAGGGAAGCTGGTGTTCAGCGGCGAAAGCACGCGCTTTATGTGTCGTCGGGCGCAAACCCCAGCCGACAACAGCCTCTGCTCCTTTTCCGTCTTTGCAGATATGAAATTCAGGCAATAGGATGGAAAGATGGGGGATTTTGCGGATGCCGCGAGAGGGGATGTAGGCGTTTTTCACAATGCGTTTTCGTCGATTATTGTTATTAATGGATTGTAGGCCGTCTGAAAAGAGGAACATTCTTTCAGACGGCCCGAATTATTTTTTAAAACGTGACGGCTTCGGCCAATACTTTGCCTGCCAAGTCTTTAGGCGACAGGTTCGGCTCGCCTTGCAACGGCCAGTCAATGCCGACGGTCGGATCATTCCAAATCAGCGAGTGTTCGGCTTTGGGATTGTAATAATCCGTGCATTTATAGACGAACTCGGCTTCGTCGCTCAGTACATAGAAACCGTGTGCGAAACCTTCGGGTACCCACAGTTGGCGTTTGTTTTCTGCGGACAGGATCTCGCCTACCCATTTGCCGAAAGTGGGGGAGCCTTTACGCATATCGACGGCTACGTCGAATACTTCGCCGACAACCACGCGTACGAGTTTGCCTTGTGTGTTTTCAGTTTGATAGTGCAGGCCGCGCAATACGCCTTTGCTGGATTTGGAATGGTTTTCCTGCACGAAGGTGCGGTCGCAGACTTGGGTCTTGAACCACTCGTCGCGGAAGGTTTCCATAAAAAAGCCGCGCGCGTCGCCGAAGACTTGCGGCTCAAGCAGTTTTACGTCAGGAATGGCGGTATCAATGATGTTCATCGTTTTATCTTTCATCTAAAGGCCGTCTGAAAAGTTTCAGACGGCCTCAAACATTATTTTTTCAACAGGCGCAGCAAATATTGGCCGTATTGGTTTTTCGCCATCGGGCGCGCCAGCTCTTCCAGTTTTTCATCGGAAAGCCAACCGTTGCGCCAAGCAATTTCTTCCAGGCAGGCGATTTGCAGGTCTTGGATGTTTTGCACGGTTTGGACGAAAGAAGCGGCTTCGTGCAGGCTCTCGTGGGTGCCGGTGTCCAACCATGCGAAACCGCGTCCCAAAAGTTGTACCGACAATGAACCGTCTTCCAAATACATTTGGTTGAGGTCGGAAATTTCCAATTCGCCGCGGGTGGACGGTTTGATTTGTTTGGCGAACTCGACGACGCGTTGGTCGTAGAAGTACAAGCCGGTTACCGCCCAATCGGATTTGGGCTGTTGCGGTTTCTCTTCGATAGACAGGGCGTTGAAGTTTTCGTCAAATTCAACCACGCCGAAACGCTCGGGGTCTTTGACTTGATAGCCGAATACGGTTGCGCCGTGGGTCTTGGCGGCGGCCTGTTTCAATGTTTGCGTAAACGATTGGCCGTAGAAAATATTGTCGCCCAAAACCAAGCAAACATTGTCGTTGCCGATAAATTCTTCGCCGATGATAAATGCCTGTGCCAAGCCGTCCGGACTGGGTTGCACGGCATAGCTGATGGAAATGCCGAAATCGCTGCCGTCGCCGAGCAGGCGTTTGAAAGAGGCGTTGTCTTCGGGCGTGGTGATTACCAAAATATCGCGGATTCCTGCCAGCATCAATACGGACAGGGGATAGTAAATCATGGGCTTGTCGTACACGGGCAGCAGTTGTTTGGATACGCCGCGTGTGATGGGATAGAGGCGTGTGCCGCTGCCTCCGGCGAGGATGATGCCTTTCATGGGTTTTCTCCTGAGTAGTGTGTGTTTGCATGATTTTCAGACGGCCTAATATGGGAATAGGCCGTCTGAAAACTTATTTTCCGGTGCCTAAACGCTCTAAACGGTAGCTGCCGTTCAATACGTTTTGCCACCAGGTTTTGTTGTCCAAATACCATTGCACTGTTTTGCGGATGCCGGATTCGAATGTTTCTTGAGGTTTCCAGCCCAGCTCCCTGCCGATTTTGGCAGCGTCGATGGCATAGCGTACGTCATGGCCGGGACGGTCTTGTACGAAAGTAATCAAATCTTCATAACGTGCCACGCCGGCCGGTTTTTCAGGAACAAGCTCTTCCAGCAGGGTACAGATGGTTTTGACGACTTCAATATTGGCTTTTTCATTGTGGCCGCCGATATTGTAGGTCTCGCCGACAACACCTTCGGTAACAACCTGATACAGCGCGCGCGCGTGGTCTTCGACAAACAGCCAGTCGCGGATTTGCATACCGTCGCCGTAAACGGGCAGCGGTTTGCCGTCAAGCGCGTTCAGAATCATCAAAGGAATGAGTTTTTCCGGAAAATGGTAAGGGCCGTAGTTGTTGGAACAGTTGGTTACGATGGTCGGCAAACCGTAAGTACGCAGCCATGCACGGACGAGGTGGTCGCTGGACGCTTTAGAAGCAGAGTAGGGGCTGGACGGCGCGTATGGCGTGGTCTCGGTAAACAAATCGTCTGTGCCGTGCAAATCGCCATAGACTTCATCGGTAGAAATATGGTGAAAACGGAAGGCTTCGCGCTTTTCAGACGGCATTTGTTGCCAGTAGGCGCGGGCTGCTTCAAGCAGATTGAATGTACCGACGATATTGGTTTGGATAAATTCGCCTGCCGAATCGATAGAGCGGTCGACATGGCTTTCCGCAGCCAAGTGCATCACGGCATCAGGCTGGTGTTGTGC
>NZ_JBQCVF010000018.1:4546-22118 GCF_051962515.1 Neisseria sp. P0009.S007
TCGCCTGCCGAATCGATAGAGCGGTCGACATGGCTTTCCGCAGCCAAGTGCATCACGGCATCAGGCTGGTGTTGTGCGAATACGCGGTCGAGTTCGGCGCGGTCGCAAATATCCACTTGTTCAAAAGCATAGCGAGGATTATTGGCTACCTCAGTCAAAGATTCCAAATTGCCGGCATAAGTCAGCTTATCGACATTGACGACAGAGTCTTGGGTGTTTTGGATAATATGACGGACAACGGCAGAACCGATAAAGCCCGCGCCGCCGGTAACAAGGATTTTTTTCATAAGTTTCAGAGGATAGTCAAAATAATATAAACGGATTATAGCAGACAGAAAGTGTGTTTTTCAGATAAAGAGGCCGTCTGAAAACATCTCTTTCAGACGGCCTGTATCAGGTCAACTTAATCGTCGTAGCCATTTGGATTGTTGCTGACCCAACGCCATGAGTCTTCCATCATCTGCGCCAAATCGCGTTTGGTTTCCCAACCGGTCTGCGCTTTGGTGTAGGCGGGATCGGCGTAGAAACAGGCCAAATCGCCATCACGACGCGGTTTGATTTGGAACGGAATGGTCAAACCGGAGGCTGCCTCAAAGGCACGGATGATTTCCAATACCGAATAAGCACGTCCCGAACCCAAATTAAACAGGTGTACACCCGAAACATCGCTTTTCGCCTGCATTGCCGCCACATGGCCTTCCGCCAAATCCATCACATGGATATAGTCGCGCATACCCGTACCGTCTGGGGTAGGATAGTCATCGCCGAAAACCGACAATTGCGGCAGCTTGCCTGAAGCCACTTGGCAGATATAAGGCAGCAGATTGTTTGGGATACCGTTTGGCTGCTCGCCGATCAAACCGCTTTCATGCGCACCGATAGGGTTGAAATAGCGCAACAAAATCACGCTCCAACGCGGATCGGCCTTTTGGATATCCGTCAAAATGCGCTCCACCATAGACTTAGACGTGCCGTAAGGGCTGGTCGTATCCCCCGGTTGCATATCTTCCGTATAAGGTACTTTACCCGGATCGCCGTAAACCGTAGCAGATGAGCTGAACGCAATCTTAAATACGCCGGCACGCGCCATTTCTTCAGCCAAAACCAAACTGCCCGACACATTGTTGTCATAGTATTTCATTGGTTTGGCCACGCTTTCACCGACTGCCTTCAAGCCGGCAAAATGGATGACAGCATCAATATCGTGTTCCGCAAAGATTTGACGCAACACTTCACGATTACGGATATCCCCTTGGTAAAAAGGCACAGACTTGCCGGTAATCTTTTCCAAGCGCGGGAGGATGTTGGCAGACGAATTGCACAAATTGTCCAAAATCACGGCATTAAAGCCTGATTTCAACAGGGAAACAACGGTATGAGAACCGATAAAACCGGTACCGCCGGTGATAAGAATAGTCATTGGTTTTCCTTAATTAAAATTGTGTTTGGAAGTCGTGAAATCGGTTGGCTGAAAATACAAACACGCTTTCAGATGGCCTGGTGTAAGTGTTGTCAAAGAGGGATTGCTTTATTTGGATATTGTATATTTAGTTACCTGAAAAGTAAAAAAATATGGGATAATCACAGTGTTATGCACAGAGTGCAAAGCGTTATCATTTCAATTTTAATAAAAGGATCTTACCATGTCAGTATCTAACGAAGTTTTGGCGTTGATTTCACAAGTTGCACAAAAACAAGTGTCAGCAAATGAAGAATTGTTGTCTACAGGACTTATTGATTCTGTGAGCGCAATGGATTTGGTTATGGCCATCAAACAAAAATTTGATGTTGATTTGCCGTTTGAGCAACTGGTTGATATTTTGGCAAACTCAGCCAATATCATTCAATATGTTGAAAATAATTACAAAGGCTAAATCATGAAACAATTAAATGAATTCCAAAATCTTGATGATTTTTTGGAATACCGTTTCAGCCAAACTTCGGGAAAAGCGTTAGTTAATGATACTCAAGAATGTTCTTGGGAAGAGTTGCGCGTAAAAATAGCCGCATTTATCGAGGCTTACAAAAGCATAGCAGATATTACCAAAAACATTCCTCTGGTGTTGCACGGCCATAAAGAAATTGATTTTGCAGTGGCAATTTATGCCTGCTTATTAAACAAAATCCCTTTTATTCCGGTGGATAGTATTTATCCTGAAAGCCGTCTGAACAATATCTGCCAACTGTCGAAAGCACGCTTTGTATACCGTTCGGCAACGCAAACTTTTGAAAAGCAGACTGACGAAGAAGTAGAGCTGGCTGAAAAAGATTTGGCTTACATCATGTTTACTTCAGGAACAACCGGCGCACCTAAGGGTGTGCAAATCGGTCGTGAAGCCGTGTTTAACCTGATGAAATGGATGAAAGAGCAGCTTAATTTAGCCGCACCTAATGTATTCATGAATCAGGCTCCGTTTGCGTTTGATTTGTCAATGTACGAAATCTTTGGCAACTTGGCTTACGGCGGTTGCATTGTCATGAACAGTCGTGATGCTATTTCTAATCCTGCCACCTGGATTGATTTTTTGGCCAAACAACAAATTACTACCTGGGTTTCCACGCCTTCTTTTGCCATGCAGCAGCTGCTTAACCCTAAATGTAGTCAAGCTACTTTACCGAGTTTGAAAGAATTTTTGTTCTGCGGCGAAAAACTTGGCAAACCAGTAGTAAATATGATTTTTCAAAAATTTCCCGGTGTCCGTGTTATCAATACCTATGGTCCGACTGAAGCTACTGTAGCAACAACTTACGTTGATATTACACCTGATATGCTGGCGGCAGAAGAAGAGTTGCCTGTAGGCGTTGCCGTGCTTAATTCCAAATTAGAGATTGTTGACGAAGAGATTTGGATTAGCGGTAACCATGTGATGCGTGGCTATCTGAACAACGAAACTGAAAATGCTAAACGCTTGGTAGTACACAGTGCAGATAACCGTACTTATAAAACAGGTGACTACGGTTTTGAAAAAAATGGATTGTTCTATGTACAAGGCCGTAAAGACGAGCAGATTAAGCTCAATGGCTACCGTATCGAACTTTCAGAAATTGAAGAAAAAATCCTTAACCTTAAGGAATTTGCCTTTGATAATGTGGCAGTAGTGGCTTTGAAACGCAACACAGGCGCAGTATTGCGTTTGGTGTGTTTCTATACAGCCAAGCAAAGTGCAGATACTCAGGCGATCAAAGACGCATTAGTACAAAATTTACCGTCTTACATGATGCCGTCTGAATTTATTCACATTGATGAAATTCCAGTCAGCACCAACCACAAAACCGACAAAAAAGCATTGTTGGAAAAATATCAGCAGGGTTTATAAAATGGATTTATATCAAATTCAGCAAAACATCTTACGAAAAGCCAAGATTGATCCTCAAAAGGTTAACGCTTGGATTTATAACAATCAAAGTATAGTGTTTGATTTTCTGTTGAACGACTATTTTGTCAGCGTCAGTTATACGGCAGTAGGACAAACCTTTAACTTTATTGAGCGTAATAAGAGCAAAATTTCTAAGATTTCCGGCTTCCATAAATTTCTGAAATATATTTCAGAAATTTATGGAAGTTACCCACAATCGGTTAATCAAGAAAAGACAGTATTGTCTTTTAAATTTGCTGAAACCGATTGGGCAAAAATCGAGGATAAATTTAGTGAGATTTTAGAAGTCACTTCCATTTATCTTGGCAGCGAATTATGCTACATCCTGAATGTTGAAAAAAATAAGGGCATTAATTTAGCCGAGTACTTGGATAAGCCGGAAGTTGAATACATTGGTGTTAAAGGCGACAGTAATGAGTTTTTCCTAAGCTATGCTCGGAATCATGGTCTAAGTGATTATGTTTATGAGCTAAATAATAGAGGCTTTTTAGCTGTTGAACACAAAATGGGTGTAAGTGTGTTCCGTCGCGTGAACAAGCACAGTTATAAAGATCTTTTGGCTTATTTCCCAGACTCTTTCCATGAGTTGGAAAATGTCATTTATACTGTTGAAGCACCGAAAGTATTGAGTGCCAACAAGAAAAACCTATTGGTGTTGTTCTCTTATACCAATAAGAGTAATGAGAATATGGTTGACCGTTATTATAGCCACCCATTTCCATTTATCAGCAACAGCATTATGCCAAATACTTACATCATCCGTATGGCTGATGTATCAGACGCGTTTGGCAGTCACGGGTTGAATACAAAGTTTGATGAAAATATCGAAGACAATATCCAGCGTTTCATTAAGAGCCTGATGAATATTTATGGCGTAGATAAGAAAAACGTAGTCATTTGCGGTGCATCATCAGGCGGTACAGGAGCGGTATATCACGGCTTAATTGGTGGGTACAAAACCTTTGCAATCGACCCATTTTTGGGCAATCATAAATACTATGGTGGCAAAGATCCATTGTATCTGCATTCTATCCGTACGCCGATTTTGGAGACTTTCAAAAAGCTACCAGATGTAATTGATCATAACCTTGAAAATCAAGTGGTCATTTCATCGGCTAAAGTATCAGAGTTTTATCCGGATATTAAAGAGCTGAAAGAAGCATTGCCTACAGTTGTATTATGTGAGTTTGACTTTGAAAAAATTCAAAAGCACATAGATTTTTCAGGCAACACAGTATTCTTGTCCAATACCATTATCAATAATTTGCTGTTGGACATCCATATTACTGATTCGGACATTAATCTGAACTAAATGCGAAGTAAATAGACAGTAAGTTTAAAATTTACTGTCTATTTTTTTAATATTTGAACCATATTTATCATGTTTGGGGAATGTAATGGTAGATAAAACGGCTGAAGAATTTCAGCAAGAAATTCTTAAAAATATCAAATTAAAAAATACGTCTGTTGATATTTATTATCAGCAGAATGTGTACTGCAATTTCAAATCTGACCGTGAAACACCATTTTCTGTCAGCTTAAATTTAGATTGGCAGAAGATTTTCCTGTTTTATCGTAATAAAAGTGAGATAGATAATATCGGAGAAATGTTTCCAAACTTCAGCTTATCTAAGCAGGATGGGGATAATGTATACATTTATGATGTCAGTACTTTGGATTTTGCCCAAACCTGTGCGGTCTTTATCAAATTGGCCGAGCGTGCGGAACAATATTTTTCTGAACGGCCAGTAGTTAACAGCCGCAAAAAAGAGGTGATGTCAGGTAATTATATCGACACCTCCGGAAATAAAATTACTGCACCTGATAATCTGCGAAACTGTCATTTCCAATTTCTAGGAGGAGGTGGGAATGAAGTTGTTATCCACCCTAATGCAAACTTGCGTAATGTATTTTTGGAATTTTTGGGCAAGGACAGCAAAGTCTATATTGGAGAAAATGTTTCTATGCAAGGCCAATGGTGTTTGGGAGTAGGCTGTACGATTAACATCGGCAGTAAAACTACCAGTACCAATCCGGTTTATATTACTGTTGCCGAACATACAACCTTGTCCATTGGTGAAGATTGTATGTTTGCCACTAATAATCAAATCCGTACTGATGATGCACACCCGATTTATGATGTTCATACTGGCAAACGTTTAAATGTTTCTAAAGACGTTACCATTGGAGACAGAGTGTGGGTAGCCTATGGCGCAACAATTTGGGGTGGTACAAAGATTGGTAGCGGTAGTATTGTTGGTGCATTTTCGGTAGTGAAAAAACATTTTCCTAATAACTGCGTTATTGCAGGCGTGCCGGCTAAAGTCATACGCAAAGATGTATTTTGGGAACGCAATAATGTTTTATATACAGATATAGATGAAGGTAAGGATTTGGCAGAAATGAATCATGTCACCTATATCAATTCAACAGTAGAACTTGATTAGTACATCTAACTAGTAAAGGCCGTCTGAAAACATAAAAGTTTTCAGACGGCCTTTTTTAAGATAAGACAGAGATTACTCTAAACAAGCCAATTGTTTTTTCAGACACTCAGCCTGTAATACCTTGTCACCTTTAGCTTCGGCTATTTCAGCTGCCAGTTTCCAATATGCTGCTGTGTCTTGTAGAGAGAGACTGTCAAAATAACGTTGTGCTGCTTGATGGTTTTTCAGACGGCATAAAGCAGTTGTATAAAGATACATCGTTTCCGGTGAGGTTTGTGCAAAATCAGCCAATATTTTGGTGACAGACTCCCAATCTTGGTTTTGGGCAAGTTTTTCAGCTTCATACAAGGCCAAAGACGGATTCTCAGGATATTTTTGGCGCAGTTGAGCCAATAGATATCCTTCGCCGTCAGTGTTGCCGGTAGCGTACATTTTTTTCAGATAATCGACTGTTAAATCTTCAGGAATTAAGAGCAGATTTTCTTCAAAGGCACGGTTAAGCTGGGTAAATAGTTTTTCAGAATCACCGCGTAATTTTGCCAGTCTTGCAATCGCGATACGGCAACTTGGATCATTCTGAGTATGGTTTTCAAAAGCAACCAAAAACTGATGCGCGCCTTGTAAGTTACCAAGTTTCATGCAGAGGTAAGAAGCCAATAGCTCGGGTTTGAGATAGCCTTTTTCACGATCGTCCAAGCTATCAATATACGTTTTCAGTAAAGCCAATGCTACAAAATAATTCTGCTCCGATAGTTTTTGTGCTACGGCTAACAAAGGTTGATATGAGTCGGGTAAGTCTGTACCTATCCGGGCAAACAGTTTTTCAGACGGCCTTTTTGCTTGATGAAACGAGGCTGCAAGTAATGCGATAAGTAAATCATTTTGCGTTCCTATATGCTCGTTTTCAGCAAAAAATTCCGCCCCTTTAACGGCATTACCGATATATAAGTCCATTTTTGCATGCCAGTAACCTGCGGTATCGGGATAATTAGGTAACAGGTTTTGCAAAGTATCAAACTGTTTGCTCTCAAATAAAGCGTTCAGATAACGATGGCGATAATCAGCTGTTTCTTCCGCATTCAGACGGCCTGTATCAAGTAGAGTTTGGATACGGCTTGCAGCTAAGTCCCATACCTGATGATTGTCTGCTTGCTCAATCATATTGATTAAAATCGGCAGATTGTCAGCGGTTTCGGCATGGTCAAGAGCAGTAATAGCTTGATACACACGTTCGCAGTTGCCACCTTCCTGGAAGGGGAAAGTATCGCGGATGCGAGCAAGATATTCGGGTTTGGCATGTCCTGATTTTAAAATGTTTTCTAATTCAGTCAGCGTTTCATGCTGATTGATGGTAATAGGGCCAAATCCGTCAGTTTCGTAAGAGAAATAGCCTTTTTGATAGGTGTGTGTACCAGAGAAAAAGGCTTCTTTATCAAATTGATAGTAAATAATTGCCTTATTCAGATAGGCCATGTCAAATGCTACTGATGAGTAGTCGGTAATCAATACGGCGCAACGTCCGAAAAGATTTTGAATACTTTCAGTTTCACGCAGTCCACTCCAGATTTTTATATAGGTAGGGACATTCATTACTTCCAAATAGGGCTCGATATTTGGGTGTGGTGCAAAAATTACTTCGTAGCCGTAGGTTTCTACCATTTCCTTCAGGCGCTGGTCGTGAAGCAGAGCCTGCCAGTAACGGGCATAGTCAGTTTCCATAAAAGCACTGTTGAGCGTACGAGTATTGCTACCTGTACCGATATTTTGACCGACAATGTTATTGCGCCAAGTTGGCATAATCAGGATCTTGCGACTGTCGGGCTTATTTTTTGATAGTAAGGAGTCGTAGCGTGGAAATCCAGTTAGTGCTACTTCTTTTTCGGTCAGCTTGTAGGTATTGAAGTCAGCCTTAATCGAGCGACTTTCTGGCTCAGTAGTGGTAATGAAACAGTGTAGGTTTTGTTTGCTATTTGTCCATGCAGAAAGATTGTCTTTGGTTACTCCGTGCTGAAGAAAGACAAATTTTTTGCTGTGTTCGTATAAATCCCCAAAATAATTGTTGATGTGTTTTTCCAAATGACTGGAAATGATTTTTTCAGCTTTACGCAAATGTCGTTCATATTCACTACCGCCGAATTCTACAAGTTTGAAGCCTTCTTGTTCGAGACGGCTCCAGTCTGGGGCAGTTTTGTTGAGTACGAAATAGCAAGTTTGTTCAGGGTGGTTCTGCATCATATAACGATAAAAATGCTCAGCGTTGTCGTCAGCTTTAGTTTCCCTATCCATTAAAAGCCAGCTGCCGTCTGAAAGGTATTTTTCAGACGGCGTAAATAAACCGATAAGTTCATTTAATGCGATGCCGTGCATAAAGGTTTTACCTTTAATTGAAATTCGCATTGCTTTTTTGTTAAGTAGAATATTAATTTTGGCGTTGTCTACAACATCACCATAGGGAACCCATAAACGTTTTTCGTAAACAAATAATTGTTCATTTAGCTTATTGACCACGCTTTTTGCATAGACAGGAATAAGATCACGCCCATCGGCTTGCACAGAATATGGCTGGTCAAAATAGGTAAAATAGCTGATAAGGAACTGTTTGCGTTCACGATCGATGTTTTCAATATAGGCGATTTGGAATGGAGGCTCGCTCTGTTTGAACATTCCAAGCATACCAACTTTATGGAATAGCCATACTCCCGCTAAGCCAAATTCCATAATATTTTTTTGATCAATATAATTAAAAACCTGCTGCATTAGATCATAAAAATGTGATTTTTGTTTGGTATCCAACAAATCTAGACGTTCAGGTCTATTAAGCAATTGTTGGATATACCAAGCCATATCATATAATGCGGTTTTTTGTATTGAGGAGGGTACATGCCCTAAGCGGTTTTTATAGTTTTGAAGCATAGGCAAGAAGCCATACTCAAAAACATTAGAAAACTTTTCTACTTTTTGCCAAGAAGTATCTAAAGTGGATGTGCCACTTTCACGTTTGCGATAGAAATAGACGGCATCTCTGTCAAACACAGCTTTTGCGTCCTGCAAATCTAATAAATAGTCTGCAATAAATTTGCCATCTTCAAAGTTTGGCTTAACATTGTGGTTAAACACCAAATTCTGTTTTTTAATATGGCTGACTCTGAAAAAGGTTGAGGCAGCAGACATATTGATAAATTTATCGAGCTTAGCAACATCAATAACGTGGGTTTTGTTAAAACGGAATCTTAGAGGATGACTGTCTTTAATGATATTTTGATTTTCAAAGAAAAACTTCATGTTAGTAGCTACGGTTACTGCCGACGGATGTTGGCTAATTTGAGTATCTACTGATTTGAAGTAGTCAGGGTGAAGATAATCGTCAGGGTCCGTAAATACTACCCATTCAGTTTGTGTATGTTGTAAACCCAGATTGCGTGCCGAGGCCTGGCCGCCATTTTCTTTGTAAAAATAATGGATATTTTGGGGAAACTTGGCTTGCCATCGTTTGATGATTTCTGCCGAATGGTCGGTCGACCCATCATCTACTAGAATGATTTGAATGTGTTTTTTGAAATTCAAGCTTTGTTTGACAATACTGTCAAAGTATTCATCAAGGTATTTTTCGACGTTATAAACAGCTGAAACGATTGTAAATTGATTATTACCTTCGTATTTTAAGGGAAGGTATTTTTTGAGTTTCATTACGCGTTTGGCGTACATGTCGCGGAAAAAGAGTTTAGGGTCTCGTAAGAGCTTCCGAAATTTTTTATTGTTCATTTTTTTGACCTTTTATTTTTATTTGGTTTTGAAGTAATTTTCCAGCATTTGAATCAGTTTGTCCTGGTAGTTTTCAATCTGTTGCTGGCTGTGAAAATCGTTGGCACAAAAAGAGTGTGGCTGCCGCCCATTTTTTTTATTTTCCAAGAGCTTGATATATTGGGCAGGCGCTTTGTTGGAGCGGATATTAAAATAATAACATATTTCATTACCTACTGTAGATTTCCTGTTTAAAAACATCAGCCAAGGTACGAGGAAGGTGGCAAGATTGAGATCGTGGTTAGAACGGAAACGGTTGGATAAAAAGGCTTCAATCTCAGTTCGGTAGTGCTGCCAAGCAAATTGAAAGCTGCTTTTATTTAGTGGGATATAGGTGTGTACTAACGGACGGTCGATGTGGCAGTCGTAGTGCTGTTGTAATAGTGCGATGCAGTTTTTTGAGGCGGAAAGAGTGGGTGTGTCAGTTCCTCTTTCGGACATTTGTTTTAGGCTTTTGTCTGCAATAAAAAGAGAGGCAATGCCGTTGGCGTGAAAAAAATGTTCCTTCGGTAATGGTCGGGCAACAAATACATCATCGTTAAAATAGATGAAGTGTTCATTTAGATTGGGAATGTTGTGCAGGTGTGCTTCGATTACATGCGAATTGAAGGTGGGCAGGTATTGCGAGTCAATGATTTGACTGTGATCTATTATGCTGACGTTGGGATAGTCGGCAGGATTGAGCCAGTCGGGGCGTTGGTTGTCGGTAATGATGTAGATATGGTTTACCCACGGCAGGAAGGTGCGCACGCTGTGAAGTGAATAGTAAAGTTCGTTGTGGTTGCTGAAACGGGCTTCGTCATTATTGTGGAGTGCGTTTTGTTCGGCAGTAGGGCTATATTGGCGCCGACGTTGCTGCCATTCGGAATCTTGGTTATTTACCCATGTGAAAACGACATCAACTTTAATAGGGGGAAGGTTGATACTATTTTCAAGTTCGGCTAAATACAGGGTGTTGTCGATAATGACCGGTTCGTCAGACTCTGTTGTACGCTGTTCGGCGTTGCGGACAGGGTATCTTTTGTTGAGATAGTCGCGGAAGAATACACCTGGTTGTCGAATCAGTTTTTTAAGTTTTCTCATGACGGTATTCACTGTAATGTGATGTTTTTGATACTTATGTCAGGTTTTCAGACGGCCTAATATTTCATCAGGTGTTATAATGGTCGTGCTTAATTAAAAGTATAGTGAGATTTAATCAATGTTGAAAGCAGAATGTCTTACCCGCAGGGGCATGTTATTGTTGTGTGTCAGCCTGTTGGCCGCATGCTCTTCTCTTCCTAATTCTGGTCCGAGTACGCGAAATGTTGTTGCTTTGGGGCAACAGCCGGCTACGGCCGAAGTGCCGGAGGTGGAATTGATTGATGTGAATGGTGCGGTGGCTCAGTCACTATATCAAGCGCAAGTTAATCAGTCATTTGCTCAGTTGGGCGATGGTACATCATCAATAGGGGCTATCAATATAGGCGATGTGCTGGACATTACGATTTGGGAAGCTCCTCCGGCTGTGTTGTTCGGTGGGGCTCTGTCGTCTACCGGTTCGGGTAATGCGCAGCAAACGAAGCTGCCTGAACAGATGGTCAGCTCTGCAGGTACGATTTCTGTGCCGTTTATTGGCGATGTGTCTGTCCTTGGTAAAACACCGGTTCAGGTGCAAAACATTATTAAAGGCCGTCTGAAAAAAATGGCAAACCAGCCGCAGGTAATGGTGCGCATGGTGCAAAACAATGCGGCGAATGTATCGGTTATCCGCGCGGGTAACAGTGTGCGTATGCCTTTGACGGCTGCAGGCGAGCGTGTGTTGGATGCGGTGGCTGCCGTGGGCGGTTCGACTGCGAATGTTCAGGATACGAACGTACAGCTGACACGTGGCAATGTTGTCAGAACGATTGCTTTGGAAGACTTGGTGGCGCATCCGCGTCAAAATATTTTGTTGCGCCGCGGTGATGTAGTCACAATGATTACTAATCCAAGCACGTTTACGTCTATGGGTGCGGTCGGTCATACGCAGCAGATTGGTTTCTCTGTGAAGGGCTTATCTTTGGCTGAGGCTGTGGGACGTATGGGCGGTCTGCAGGATTATAGTGCAGATGCGCGCGGCGTATTTGTATTCCGTTATGCGCCTTTGTCCGAGCTGCCTCCTGAGAAACAATCTAAATGGGTTGAAAAGGGTTATGGCGATCGTGCGGAGATTCCTGTGGTCTACCGTTTGAACCTGGCAGATGCGAATTCTATGTTTTGGATGCAGCGTTTCCCTGTGAAGGATAAGGACGTGGTGTACGTATCGAATGCACCGATGGCCGAAGTACGCAAGTTCTTGTCATTTGTGTTCTCGCCTGTGGTTAGCGGTGCGAACAGTATTAATAATTTAGTGAACTGATGGGGAAAATAATGTCTGAGCAAGTTTCTGCAAATGTGGATGTGAAACCGGAACAACCGGCTCCCGAAAAGAAAAAGGCCAAAAAGTCTTGGTTGCGTAAGATTAATCCGTTGCTTTGGGTAACGGTTATCGTGCCGACTTTGTGTTCCGGTGTGTATTACGGACTATTTGCTTCTGATCAGTTCACATCCCAGTCCAGCTTTGTGGTGCGTTCTCCTAAAAGCCAATCGTCTTTGAACGGCTTGGGCGCTATTTTGCAGGGGTCTGGTTTCTCTCGTGCGCAAGACGATATTTATACCGTGCAGGAATATATGCAGTCGCGTTCGGCTTTGGACGCGTTGCGTAAGAAAATGCCCGTTCGTGATTTTTATGAAAAAGAAGGCGACATTTTCAGCCGTTTTAATGGTTTTGGCCTGCGTGGCGAGGATGAAGCGTTTTATCAATACTACCGCGATAAGGTATCCATCCATTTTGACTCTGTCTCAGGCATTTCTAATTTGAGCGTTACATCTTTCAATGCCGGTGAATCTCAAAAGATCAATGATGCTTTGCTCAAACAGGGTGAGGTATTGATCAACCAGCTGAACGAACGTGCGCGTCAGGATACGATTCGTTATGCTCAGGAAGTGGTCAATTCGGCTGAAGAGAAAGTTAAAGAAGCTTCGGCTCAATTGACAAAATTCCGTGTGTCCAACGGTATTTTTGACTTGAAGGCGCAATCCGATGTGCAAATGGGTTTGGTATCCAAATTGCAGGACGAGTTGATTGTCATTCAAACTCAGCTTGACCAGGTAAAAGCCGTTACGCCTGAAAACCCGCAAATTCCAGGTTTGATTGCGCGTGAAAAGAGCTTGCGTAAAGAAATCTCGCAACAAATGAAAGCGATTTCCGGCGGTGGCGAGGGTTCGTTGTCCAATCAGGCGGCGGAATATCAGCGCGTGTATTTGGAAAACGAATTGGCTGAGAAACAATTGGCTGCAGCGATGACTTCTTTGGAAAGTGCGAAAGCGGAAGCAGATCGTCAGCAATTGTATTTGGAAGTGATTTCCCAGCCGAACAAACCTGACTTGGCGCATGAACCAAACCGTCTGTACAACATTGTGGCAACGTTTGTCATCGGTTTGATTGTCTATGGCATTGCCGTGTTGCTGTCTGCAAGTATCCGTGAGCATAAAAACTGATGAAAGAGCTACATAAAACATCGTTTTTGGAGTCGCTGCTTATCCAAAAAAGGGTAATCGGCGCGCTCTTAATGCGTGAAATTATTACTCGCTACGGTCGTAATAACATTGGTTTTTTGTGGTTATTTGTCGAACCTTTGCTGCTGACTTTGGTTATGGTGTTGATGTGGAAGTTTTTCCGCATGCACAACGTGTCGGCTTTGAATATCGTGGCTTTCACGCTGACAGGCTATCCGATGATGATGATGTGGCGTAATGCCTCTAATCGCGCCATCGGTTCGATTGCGGCCAACACAAGCCTGCTGTATCACCGAAATGTACGTGTTTTAGATACCATTTTTGCGCGTATGTTGTTGGAGATTGCCGGTGCCACCATTGCGCAGGTTGTGATTATGGCTGCATTGGTCGTCATCGGCTGGATTGATGTACCGGCAGATATTTTCTATATGTTGTTGGCTTGGCTTTTGATGGCAATGTTTGCCGTTGGATTGGGGCTGGTCATCTGTTCGGTGGCGTTTCACTTTGAGCCGTTTGGCAAAGTTTGGAGTACCATCAGTTTTGTGATGATGCCTTTGTCCGGCGTGTTTTTCTTCGTACACAACCTGCCTCAGCAGTTGCAACACTATGTGCTGATGCTTCCGATGGTGCATGGTACAGAAATGTTCCGTGCCGGATATTTTGGTAACAGCGTTACGACTTACGAAAATCCTTGGTATATTTTGTTGTGTAATTTAGTTTTGCTGCTGCTTGGTTTGGCGATGGTGGCGAGATTCAGCAAAGGGGTTGAGCCGCAATGATTTCAGTTGAACACGTTTCCAAACGCTATCTGACCCGCCAAGGTTGGCGGACAGTCTTGCACGATATCAACTTCAAAATGGAGAAGGGCGAGAAAATCGGTATTCTCGGCCGCAACGGTGCAGGTAAATCGACGCTCATCCGTTTGATCAGTGGCGTTGAGCCGCCGACCACGGGTGAAATCAAGCGGACGATGAGTATTTCTTGGCCTTTGGCATTCTCCGGTGCGTTTCAAGGCAGCCTGACCGGTATGGACAATTTGCGTTTCATCTGCCGGATTTACAATGTCGATATCGATTATGTGAAGAACTTTACCGAAGAGTTTTCCGAGCTAGGGCAATATCTTTACGAGCCGGTTAAGCGTTATTCTTCAGGTATGAAGGCGCGTTTGGCATTTGCTTTGTCGTTGGCGGTAGAGTTTGATTGCTATCTGATTGACGAAGTGATTGCGGTTGGCGACTCGCGCTTTGCCGATAAATGTAAGTACGAGTTGTTTGAAAAGCGCAAAGACCGTTCCATCATTTTGGTGTCGCACAGCCACAGCGCCATGAAGCAATATTGCGATAATGCGATGGTGCTGGAAAAAGGGCATATGCACCAGTTTGAAGATATGGACAAAGCCTACGAATATTATAATTCGCTGCCTTAAAGCGATTGTTTTTTAAATCAGGCCGTCTGAAATTTCAGACGGCCTGTCCGTTGGAATTCTATTGATGAACATTACTCAAATCCTCTCCCAAGAACTCTCCGCCACTGCCGCGCAAATCAATGCTGCGATTGAGCTTTTAGATGATGGCGCAACCGTACCTTTTATCGCGCGTTACCGTAAAGAAGCTACAGGCGGGCTAGATGATACGCAGCTGCGCCAGCTTGCCGAGCGGTTGCAATATCTGCGCGAATTGGAAGAGCGCAAAACCGTTGTTTTAAAAAGCATTGAAGAGCAAGGCAAGCTTTCAGACGACCTCAGGGCGCAAATTGAAGCCGTCGACAACAAAACCGCGCTGGAAGACCTGTATCTGCCCTACAAACCCAAACGCCGCACCAAAGCGCAAATCGCACGCGAACACGGTTTGCAGCCGCTGGCGGACGTGTTGCTTGCTGAGCAGCCGCAGGATGTTGAAGCCGCCGCACAGGACTACCTGAACGAAAACGTCCCTGACGTAAAAGCCGCGTTGGACGGCGCGCGCGCGATTCTGATGGAGCAGTTTGCCGAAGACGCAGAACTCATCGGCACGCTGCGCGATAAGTTGTGGAACGAAGCCGAAATCCACGCGCAAGTCGTTGAAGGCAAAGAAACCGAAGGCGAAAAATTCAGTGATTATTTCAACCACCGCGAACCCGTCCGCACCATGCCCAGCCACCGCGCGCTGGCGGTTTTGCGCGGCCGCAACGAAGGCATTTTGAACATCGCGCTCAAATACCAGCCCGACGACACGCCGATTACGCAGCGAAGCGAATACGAGCAAATCATCGCCCGCCGTTTCAAGGTTTCAGACGGCCACAAATGGCTGCGTGATACCGTGCGCCTGACTTGGCGCGCAAAAATCTTTTTGTCGTTGGAACTTGAAGCCCTAGGCCGTCTGAAAGAAGCCGCCGACACCGACGCGATTACCGTGTTCGCCCGCAATCTCAAAGACTTGCTGCTCGCCGCGCCCGCCGGACGGCTGACCACGCTGGGTCTCGACCCCGGCTACCGCAACGGCGTGAAATGCGCCGTAGTGGACGACACGGGCAAGCTGTTGGATACCGTCATCGTCTATTTGCATCAAGAAAACAATATGTTGGCAACGTTGTCGCGCCTGATTAAACAACACGGCGTGAAACTTATCGCCATCGGCAACGGCACCGCCAGCCGCGAAACCGACAAAATCGCGGGCGAACTGGTGGGCGGAATGCCGGAAATGGGGCTGCACAAAATCGTCGTTTCCGAAGCCGGCGCGTCGATTTATTCCGCGTCCGAACTGGCGGCGCGCGAGTTCCCCGACTTGGACGTTTCCCTGCGCGGCGCGGTGTCCATCGCCCGCAGGCTGCAAGACCCGCTCGCCGAGTTGGTCAAAATCGACCCCAAATCCATCGGCGTGGGGCAGTATCAGCACGACGTGAACCAAAGCCAGCTCGCCAAATCGCTGGACGCGGTGGTCGAAGACTGCGTGAACGCCGTCGGCGTGGACGTGAACACCGCCTCCGCCCCGCTCTTGGCGCGAATTTCCGGCTTAAATCAAACCCTTGCCCAAAACATCGTCGCCTACCGCGATGAAAACGGCGCGTTCGACAGCCGCAAAAAATTGCTGAAAGTACCGCGTTTGGGCGAAAAAACCTTCGAGCAGGCGGCAGGCTTTTTGCGGATTAACGGTGGCAAAGAGCCGTTGGACGCGAGCGCCGTCCACCCCGAAGCCTATCCTGTTGTCGCCAAAATGCTGGCGCAACAAGGCATTACCGCCGCCGAACTCATCGGCAACCGCGAGCGCGTGAAGCAAATCAAAGCCTCCGACTTCACCGACGAACGCTTCGGCCTGCCGACCATTCTGGACATCCTGTCCGAGCTTGAAAAACCCGGTCGCGACCCGCGCGGCGAGTTTCAGACGGCCTCATTCGCCGAAGGCATCCACGAAATCAGCGACTTGCAAGTCGGCATGATACTTGAAGGCGTGGTCTCCAACGTCGCCAACTTCGGCGCGTTCGTGGATATCGGCGTCCATCAAGACGGTTTGGTGCACATCTCCGCCCTGTCCAATAAATTTGTTCAAGACCCGCGCGAAGTCGTGAAAGCCGGAGATGTGGTGAAAGTGAAAGTGCTGGAAGTCGATGCTGCGCGTAAACGCATTGCACTCACCATGCGTTTGGATGACGAACCGGGCGGCACAGTCAAAGGCAACAGGCCGTCTGAAACCCGACATCAAGAACGCCGCGACCGCAAACCCCAACGCAACGACCGCGCCCCAACCAATTCGGCAATGGCGGATGCGTTTGCGAAGTTGAAGCGGTAAGGTAGAAAACCAATTGAAGGCCGTCTGAAAAGTGATGTTCAGACGGCCTTTATCGTATGAGGCGAATTAGATAATTAGTGGAATGGATATACTGATGCGCCCATTGAATGTTAACGATACATTTTGTAGTAGGCACATGCAAACAAGCGTATAGTTCCAAATATCACAAACCCATCATCACAACCTTAGGAGTTCAAACCATGAAACCTGTTTTGTTTGCCGTGCTGATTTCCTGTTTCTCCGTTGCTGCGTATGCAGCCTGTACCGACAGCCAGCAGCAGTGCGTGATTTATAAAAACGGCAATGTTGCGACAGAAGGCGGCTGTACGGTCAGTAAGTGCCAAAGTGCCGATGCGCAAGTGTTGAAATGGAAGCTGAAAAACGGCAAAGGCGTAACCGTGGAAATCGGAAAAAACGGTAAGGTTTTGGTGAACAAGAAACCGGGTGCGAAAGCGAACAACAGTAATGCGTCAGGCATGGGTTTGACATGCTATGCCGCCGATGCGGACAAACGCGAACAGTTCTGCTCGACCAATTATTGATTGGATTGTTGCTTTGATTAAAGGCCGTCTGAAAAGTGTTTCAGACGGCCTTGATGTTTATC
>NZ_JBQCVF010000018.1:22218-24334 GCF_051962515.1 Neisseria sp. P0009.S007
ATTTCTTATTAGGAAACGTTGTATCAATAATTCGAGTATATATCTCTTACTGGGAATTATCTATACTGCACTTATTGAAATTGCTCCATACCTCTTCAGGTAGCCATTAAAATAAGGATTATTAAGATGTCAGCCCTCAAATCATTCCAACCTGTTGTATTGTCTGTCTTGCGTATTGTTGCGGCGTATCTGTTTTTGCTGCATGGTACGGCCAAGTTTTTCAGTTTTCCGATGTCTATGGGCGGTGCGCCCGAAGGCTTGATGCTGGTGGCCGGTGTTTTGGAAATTGTCGGTGGTATCTTATTGATATTGGGCCTGTTTACGCGTCCGGCCGCGTTTGTTTTGTCCGGTCAGATGGCAGCCGCCTACTTTATGGCCCACGCGTCTTCTGGTAATGTTTTGTTCCCATTGGCCAACCATGGCGAATCTGCCGTTTTGTTCTGCTTCGTGTTCCTGTATCTGGCAGTAGTCGGTGGCGGAGCGTGGGCTTTGGATAACGCTTTTGGTAAAGATAAAGATTAATTTAAGGAAAAGATCATGACTTATTCTGTTTTGCAACAAGCTGCTGAAACCCGTCGTTCTATCTATGCATTGAGCAACACCCTGCCTCTGTCCAATGAGGAAGTAACCAAAATCATCGAACACGCCGTTTTGCATACGCCGTCTTCTTTCAATTCGCAATCTGCCCGAGTGGTCGTATTGTTTGGCGAAGAACATGCCAAAGTGTGGCATTTTGTTGAAGAAGCTTTGCGTGCAATTGTTCCTGCCGAGCAGTTTGAAGCCACTGCGCAAAAACTGAACTTGTTTAAAGCAGGCGCGGCGACAGTTTTGTTCTTTGAAGATCAAGATGTTGTCAAAGGCTTGCAAGAGCAGTTCCCATCTTATGCGGCCAACTTCCCGATCTGGGCGGATCAGGCAAATGCCATGGTTCAATATGCTGTGTGGACAACATTGGCGGCTGCCGGTATCGGCGCCAATCTACAACACTACAATCCACTGCCTGATGCGGCCATTGCCAAAGAATGGAACTTGCCGGAAAGCTGGTTGTTGCGTGCGCAAATGGTGATTGGCGGTATCGCGGCTTCAGCCGGTGAAAAAGCCTTCCAACCAATCGAAGGCCGTCTGAAAGTATTTGGCGCATAAGTGAAATGATGTGTTAAACAAAGGGCGCGATGTTTGCGCCCTTTTTGAAATAACAAAATTAAAAAGGCCGTCTGAAAACAGTTTCAGACGGCCTTTTATCTATGCCATAAAATCAACCGCGGCGCCAAGTCGTACCGCCGGCGTTGTCTTCCAGAATGATTTTGTGTTCGTTCAGAAGGTCGCGGATACGGTCGGATTCCGCCCAGTTTTTATCCGCACGTGCCTGTTTGCGGCGGGCGATCAAATCGTCGATTTCCTCGTTGGACAGGCCGTCTGAAACCGCGCCGCCTTGCAGAAACTCGGTCGGATCACGTTGCAGCAGGCCGATGATGCCACCCAAAGCTTTCAGGCAGCCGGCGAGGTGCGCATCATTGGTTTTGTTCACTTCGCCTGCCAGCTCAAACAACACGGCAACCGCTTCGACCGTACCGAAATCGTCGTTCATGGCGGCGTAGAAGCGGCGGGTGTAGTCATTGGCGTTTTCAGATAAATCAAACTCAGCCGCTGGTGTGTTTTTCAACGTGGTGTACAGACGGGTCAGCGCGCCTTTTGCGTCGTCTAAATGCGCGTCGGAGTAGTTCAACGGGCTGCGGTAGTGGGCGCGCAGGATGAAGAAACGCACGACTTCGGGATCGTATTGTTTCAACACTTCGCGGATGGTGAAGAAGTTGCCCAGCGATTTGGACATTTTTTCGCCGTCCACGCGGATAAAGCCGTTGTGCAGCCAGTATTTGACGTGGCTGGAGATGCTTCGACCGTGGTGGGTTTGCGCGTGGTCGTGGCCGCAGGTATGTCCTGTCGCGCCGACACTTTGGGCGATTTCGTTTTCGTGGTGCGGGAACTGCAAGTCCGCACCGCCGCCGTGGATATCGAAAGTATCGCCGAACAGGTTTTCACTCATGGCAGAGCATTCAATATGCCAACCCGGACGGCCGTTACCCCAAGGGCTTTCCCATGCAGGTTCGCCTGCTTT
>NZ_JBQCVF010000019.1:0-24026 GCF_051962515.1 Neisseria sp. P0009.S007
GTTCGCGGTTTTCGTCGAAACCGTACACTTCCGTCCGTCCCAATGCGTCGGTAACGACGGTATGGTCTTTGCGGTAGGCGAACGTCCATTCTTCACCGAGGTTGTTGCTGCTTTTAAGCACTTTGCCGTCGGCGTCGTAACGGTCGTATTCGTAGCGGGACACCAGTCCGTCGGGTTGGCTGTGTTCGACCATGATGTGGTTTCGGTAGGCGAAACCGCGCAGTTTTTTGCCGTCTCGTCCGTAAACGGCGGTCAAATTGCCGCAGCCGTCGTAGTCGTAGCGCACCAATTCCTTGCCGTTGAAGGTGACGGAAGTAAGGCGGTTGACGTAGAAACGTTCGTCTTCGGAAACGAATACGTCCCGTTCTCCGGCCGGGTCGAAGTCGGGATCGTTGTCGTGCAGACGGATGGAGGAGAATACGGGCTGAAAGTGTCGGCCACTGCCGTCGTAAATGCTGTGCGGCAGTCCGTTGTCGTTGTAGCAGAGGCGGATATGGCGGCCGTTGCGGTCGAGTTGTGCGACCAGTTGGTAAATGCCGCAACCGGAATCGACTTCTGCAAACAGCAGCCGTGTGCCGCCGTCGGGGGAGGCGATTTGGTAGAGGTCGTCTGAAATCTGAGAAAAGAAGATTTGTTCGTAAGGATCAAAATAGGCGTTATCCAGACCGTAGGGGTCTTCTTCGGCGGAAGCAGGTCTTGGGGCAGCCTCTTCTTCATATAAATTGTCTTCATCTTCGTCGGCTGCGGAATAAGGCTCGTCCGCTTCGTCGCTGATATCCGGCAACGGAATTTCCCTGCCCTGCTCATCAATATAAAGGAAACCGTCGGCAGTGCGGACAAGACGCATGGAGAACGGCAGCGACCAACCCTGTCCCAGCCAGCCGTTGCCTATTTGGTCGGAATAGTAGCTGCGCTGCCAAACAAGGGGAAGTGGGGAGTCAAAGGAAAAGTCGGTCTCTGTATCGTCAAATAGGACTTTGATACCAAGTACGGCATTAACAGGATTACCGATAGCTGCTGCAACTTTACAGGGGATACAGTGACCATGACCAGAAGTAACTACCCCACCATCAGAACCTGCTCCGCTGCCCCCGCCAAAACCACTGACCATCTTTCGTGAAGGCAGTCTAACACTAGGCAAACCTGGAACCATTGAAGCGAGCGAAACCACATCAGATACAGCATCAGCCACATTAGCTGCAGCAGAGTCAGGAGCAACCAAAGAAAGGGCACTAGAGGCAACATCGGCCACCATCTCTATCACATCTACCGGCCCGGCTGCATTAGTCAGCGGCTCAGGCGGATTGGCAGAACCTTGAGACACCATGGCAGGTGCAGAAGGCTGAGGAACAAGAATACCTATGGTGTTACCGGAAGAGGACATGCGATTACTCCGTCGAAATCCTAATTAATCTACAAGTAGAAACCTCAAAACAAGGAACCTCAATCACTTTCTGAGGACTTTGAACACATTATTTTGCAAAAATTATAACAAACAATAAGCTATAAATAAAACTGTATTTGATAAACTTTATTATCTATAATATCATATAGTAAGCGCATATTTTTAAAGATTATTTACATTTCTTTAGTTATTATTTCAAGTGGTTTAAATTTATATTTATCAACACATCGAATTATGCTAGAGTATGAGTCTTAGCAGTTGTATCTAATTAGCAACTTGGGAATCTAAAAACTCTTCTCTTGTGATGACTACTTATGTTTAAGCAAAATGAAGTCTATTTTTTTGGCAAACTGAATCAATCCCGTGATTTTATTTTCTCCGAGAATCTTCAAACTCATGATAGATTCTTTTGGGATAACTGGTTTAACCGATGCTCCGGCCAAAACAAATTAATTTCATTCACTCGAAAAACATATTCCCCTTTGCAAATTTGGCTATTTTGTATCAAATTACCCGATGATCTTATTTATACTGGTATGGCTGCTGGTAGTTCTGATAAAATTGGCAGAAAATACCCATTTGTGTTATTTTATAAACCTAGCTCTATTCCCGAATCACTTGATTCTCTTTTTTTTCTTTTAAAGAAAAAAAATTCCTTTCGCAAGATATTAAAAGAAGGGGAATATTGTATCGAAGATTTTTACAGTAGTGATACAACAGAGAGCTCTATCCTCTCTGAATCCTTTCACAACTTTTTATCTGATTCAGACGGCATTGGTAGTTTTTGGCAAGAGATTGAAAGCGGTTACCACATAAAACATGAAGGCCTCCCCTCATGCTCACTGTTTAATAAGTTATTTGGATTATAAGTAGATGAACACATTTCCTCGATGGGACGAGCCTATCTCTATCGACAGTCCCGAAGGTGTAAATATCGAATACGATAGCCGCTTTTTAGAACTACAAAGCGTAGCTGAAGGCAAACCAGAACAACAATATGGTGACACGATTATTCCGGCAGAAGAGGCCGACTGGGCAACAGTAGAAAAGTTGTGCAATCAATTGCTAGCCGAGTCTAAAGATTTACATGTCTTGGCTTATTATGCACAAGCTCTTACTGCCAAACATGGACTCGTAGGGTTCTGCGCTGGCTGCGAAGCAATTAGAGCTAATATAGACTTATATTGGGAATCCATTTACCCCAAACTTGAAGATGAAGACGGTGAATTTGATCCCTTTTACAGGATCAATGCCCTTAGCTCCTTTACTACACTTGATGGCATCATCAAAGAGATTCTTGCATCTAAATTATTGATAAATAGGTTAACTCAACAACCAATTACTGTCAAAGAAGCTGTTTCCATACTACAAGGAAATGATTCACAAAATTATCCAGGAGGTAAAGAGCGGCTAATGCTCGATATTAGAGTAAATGCCGATACAGGGAAACCTGAATTAACTGCATTAATTCAAGCATTGGACTGTCTGAAAGACATCCAACGCATTTTCTCGTCTAATTTACAGGATGAACACTCACTTGATTTTGATGTTATTCAGAAACCCCTTACCCTAATTCACAAAGCCATCAACTATAATGATGGGAGCACTCCCTCAGTACAACAGACAGAACAGCCTGAGTTACCCTCTGAAACTAACAGCTTGGCTATTACGCAAGAACAATCTATTCAAGAGGCTGATGCATGGCGCCGTCTGAATATTAAAAATCGCGCTGATGTTGATCTGGCTTTAGAGAAAATCTGCATTTATTTTGAAACTCTTGAGCCCAGCCACCCTGCACCACTGTTTATCCGCAGAGTGCAACGACAAATGAATATGAACTTTTATGACATCATGAAAGATATTAGCCCAGAAAGTATTGTCAATTTAGAAGTTTTAATTGGCAAACCAGATGAAGATACAGCAAATTCCTAAAATTAGTAAACCTCATCCACAATTTCGTAAATATCTTTTAGATATACAACATTATTAATTATCCTAAGGTTATAACCATGTCACGAAATAAATCATCAGGTCAAAAGTTTATTGCCCGCAATCGAGCTCCTCGCGTGCAAATTGAATATGACGTAGAGTTGTATGGCTCAGAGAAAAAGATTGAACTGCCTTTCGTTATGGGTGTTATGGCAGATTTGGTTGGTAAACCTGTCGAGCCACTGCCTGACTTGGCCGAACGAAAATTCTTAGAAATTGATGTAGACAATTTCGACGAACGCATGAAAGCCCTTAAACCTCGTGTCGCCTTCAACGTAAAAAATACATTGACAGGTGAAGGGAATTTGAATGTAGAACTCGAATTGGAAAGCATGGATGACTTCTCACCGGCTGCGATAGCTAAAAAAGTAGCACCTCTAAATGAGCTTTTACAGGCACGTACAGAACTGTCTAATTTACTCTCATATATGGATGGTAAAAGTGGGGCTGAAGAACTAATTGGAAAAGTCTTAGGAGACAGCGAATTACTAAAAAGTCTTGCAGCCGCGCCCAAATCAACATCCAAAAATGAACAATAGTCTCTAATAAAACTAGAAGTGAAAGTAAATCATGGCTGAAAAACAATTAGATACCCTAGAAAATGGCAGTTCGCAACATGTGTTTGCAACCAATGAATTTGAACAGCTGCTTCAAAAAGAATTCAAACCTAAAACGGAAGAAGCTAAAAGCGCTGTAACTAATGCAGTCGCAACATTGGCTCAGCAAGCCTTACAAAATGTCGTCACCATTTCAGATGATACCTATCAAACCATTGAAGCAATTATTGCCGAAATTGACAGAAAGCTTTCTGAACAAATCAACTTGATCTTGCATCATGAGGACTTTCAAAAGCTTGAAGGTGAATGGCGCGGCCTGCATCATTTAGTGACCAATACCGAAACAGATACTTTACTGAAAATCAAAGTATTACCTATTTCCAAAAAGGAAGTTGCTCGTAATTTAAAACGCTTTAAAGGTACGGCTTGGGATCAAAGCCCACTCTTTAAACGTATTTATGAGGAAGAATACGGCCAATTTGGCGGTGAACCCTTTGGTTGCTTAGTAGGTGACTATTATTTTGATCACTCTGCCCCTGATGTAGAAATGCTCAATAGTCTTGAGAAGATTGCAGCGGCTGCACACTGTCCATTTATTGCTGGTGCATCTCCCAAATTAATGCAAATGGAGTCTTGGCAAGAATTAGCTAATCCGCGCGACTTAAGTAAAATTTTCCAAAATGCCGAATATGCTCCATGGCGAAGCCTGCGTGAATCCGAAGATTCACGTTATATCGGTTTAGCCCTGCCTCGTTTCCTGTCTCGCCTGCCTTATGGTGCCACAACAAATCCTGTAGACGAATTTGACTTCGAAGAGGAAACAGAAGGTGCAGATCACAATAAATATACTTGGGCCAATGCTGCTTATGCAATGGCAGTAAATATTAATCGCTCATTTAAATACTATGGTTGGTGTACCGCTATTCGCGGTGTGGAATCAGGCGGTATCGTTGAAAATCTTCCCTGCCACACATTCCCAACCGATGATGGTGGTGTAGACATGAAATGCCCAACAGAAATCGCCATTAGCGACCGCCGAGAGGCAGAATTGGCTGCATTGGGCTTTATGCCATTAATTCATCGCAAGAACACGGATTTAGCTGCATTTATCGGTGCGCAATCTTTGCATAAACCATCTGAATATTATGATCCAGATGCTACCGCCAATGCACGTTTATCTGCTCGCTTGCCTTATTTATTCGCATGCTGCCGTTTCGCACACTACTTAAAATGTATTGTTCGTGACAAAGTTGGCTCATTCCGCGAACGTGATGACATGGAACGCTGGTTGAACGAATGGATTATGAATTATGTAGATGGAGACCCTGCCAACTCTACGCAAGAAACGAAAGCACGCAAACCATTAGCTGCTGCAGAGGTAGTTGTAGAAGAAGTAGAAGATAATCCAGGATACTACACTTCTAAGTTCTTCCTGCGTCCTCATTATCAACTTGAGGGGCTTACCGTTTCTCTACGCTTGGTTTCCAAATTGCCTTCGACTAAACAAGAATAGTCAGGCTTAGTTTATTTAGTTGGGTATATTTAGTGCCCTGTTGTTAAATCGCTTGTATTTTTTAACTAGGAGAGTAAAAAATGGCTATTGATATGTTCATGAAAGTTGAAGGTGTAAATGGCGAATCAAAAGATTCTAACCACAAAGACTGGACTAACATCGAAAGTTTTGACTGGGGTGCAGAGCAACCTGGTTCAATGACTAGCGGTGGTGGCGGTGGTGCCGGTAAAGTCAATTTCAATGACTTGACCGTAGTTGCTGCTATCGATAAAGCAGCTCCAACCATTTTGAAAAACTGCGCTACTGGCCAACACTTGAGCAAAGTAGAAATTTCTGTATGTAAAGCTGGTGGTGAACAAATTGAATACTCACGCACTACATTAGAAGATGTCTTAGTGACCGGTGTGAAATTCATTGGCGTACAAGACAATGATGCTCTGAAAATGCGTTATTCATTCCAAGCTGCAAAAGTGAAAAACCAATATTGGGAACAAACCGATAAAGGTTCTAAAGGTGCTGAAGTTCAAATGGCCTTCAATATCAAAGAAAACAAATCTGCATAATTGATATGTAGATTTAATTAAAAAAGCCTGACTTAAAAGGCGTTTTTAAGTCAGGCTTTATATATAAATGTTTTCACTTTTCAGACGGCACTACTTAACTGAAAAATTAATCTTGTTTTTAACTTCTATTATTCATCTTTATAAATTAAATAAGGGATCATTGAAATGGATTTGAAGACTAAATTATCAGAGATGATTGAGCTTGTACGTTCAAATCCTGACAATCAAGAACATCGTTTAGCACTGATTCAATATCAGTGTCTGTGCGCAAAATGGGAACAGGCTTTAAAACAGATTGGACAATATCAAAAACTGTTTCCTCATACCCAAAAACCTTTAATGCTTTATCTTATTGAAAATATTTCTGCTGAAATGCGGCGTCAGGCAGTTTTGGAAGCCCAACAAAAACCAAAAACACTAGAACAACACGCAAGCAAACTTGATATTCTTCAAAAGCAACTCTCTTTAGTTGCCCATGTTTCAGAACAGAAAAATAAAGCCCTTGTCGATGATTATACTGTGCTATCTGAGAATATAGAAGGCTCGCCCGTACATATTACTTACCTTTTAGCAGATAAATCAGTTTCCGAGATTGATAGTGACTGGATTATGGATGGAGACGTACGTACCGCCTTCGTTTATGAATATTTCTATCAAGGTCACTACTACTGGCAAACATGGAATTCTATTGAAAATATTTCTTTCAAGACACCAAGTTCCTTACTGGACATCATTTGGAGGCCGTCTGAAATCAAATTTACTAATGGTGAATGTATTCAATGTACCAGCCCTGCTCGTTATGCTGTTATGCCTGGTGAAGAAACAGCATGGTCAGATCTACTAATGAAATGTTCACAAACTGACTGGATAGAAATAGCAGAGCAACTCTTTACAGGGGTTGGTCAAAAAACTTTGTATACCGACAACCATGATTTTGGCCTTTTAGATATTTGTAATATTAGATTTGAACAAAATCATTAAAATCTATCCATCTTTCAAACCCAACAATTAAACATGTCGCAATTCAAAAATCAACTGTTACCCTCTTTATTTGACAGACTAACAGATGAAGAGCCACGCAGAAAAAAAGAGGCACGCTCCGATCAGGTCATTAATCTTGATCAATATCGGCAAGCAGTACTGCGTGATATTCTTTATCTACTGAATACATGCAACATGCAAGCAGAAACTATGGGGATTGACCTAACTGAAAATGTACGCTCTTCTACATTAAATTATGGTATCCCTCCCCTTTCTGGTATTAATTTTTCCGATATTGAATGGCAAGATGTGGAACAGAATATCAAACAAGCCATCATCGATTTTGAACCGCGTCTTGAAAATAAGACTCTACAAGTGATCGTAAATACCTCAGACGATGATGACGATGCTTTACACAATAAACTCATTATTGAAATCAAAGGTTACCTGAAACTCAATCCTTATCCTAAAGAATTCTTGCTCCGAACCAGCATGGATGTTGAAACAGGATTGTTTGACTTATTAGATGGGGGAAATGGGGCTTGAATAATAAATTACTGTCTTACTACAACAAAGAGCTAACTTTTCTAAAGGAAATGGGTAAAGAGTTTGCAGCCCAATATCCTAAGATAGCCTCAAGATTAGCTTTAGATACAACTGATATTCCTGACCCCTATGTTGAAAGACTCTTGGAAGGGGTAAGTTTTCTTACTGCACGCACCCAACTTAAACTGGATGCGGAGTATCCTCGTTTTGTCCAAAGAATCTTAGAAGTTGTTTATCCTGACTTCATCAATCAAAAACCGGCTGCAGCTATTGTCAATCTAGAGCCTACTAATCAATATAACGCTGATGTGATCAATCTACTGGAACGAGGAAAAATATTAAGGTCTCTGCCTATTGATGAATTTAGAGTAAGTTGTCCATTTTCTGTAACTAAAACTACTGAAATTCTGCCACTTCGTATTGAAAAAGCCAAATATACTGACTCAATAGGTTATTTACCAAACGCACTCCCTGCACTCAAACAATCCTCTGGTAAGAAAGTACAATCTGCCTTGCGTTTGGATTTTTCATTGAGCGTACCAGGTACATGTTCAGAGATGTTGCCAGATGAATTATCTATATTTTTGGGTACAGAGCTTTCCAAATCATCTTCATTGCTGTTTCTATTGGCTTCTGAATGCGTGGGTGTTGTTTGCCACAGTTACGAAAATCCAAAACAATGGTATTACCCATTACCTACTACACCAGAACATCGTGGTTTTCGAGAAGATGAAGCCTTATCATTTAATTTAGATAAATCGGTGAGTGCATTCCGAATTATGCAGGAGTATTCACGCCTACCGGAAAAGTTTCTATTTATTTCTCAAAAAAATATTAAACAAGCCGTCCAACAAGCCGAAAAAAAAGGACACTTACCTAAAGTACCTGAACATTTAGAGGAAATCGTAAACGATAAGGGAGTCAATAAAAAAATTATTACTTATCGTAAACGCTATTTTAGTCTTTCATTTTTATTCAGTAATAAAATACCTGAATTAACTGAGCTGATCGGTGTAGATGATTTCTCTGTAAATGCCGTACCAGTCGTCAACTTATTCAGAAAAAAAAGCTCACGCTTTCCGGTAAATATTCAAGATCAGGAGTACCATGTCGTTATCGACCGTACCCAGCCCCTGAATTATGAAGTCTACGCTATCGAGCAAGTAAAAGGCTTTGATACCAACAACCTTCAAACCGTAGTATTTTCACCAATGTACAAAGCACCGGATATAGGACTCTTTCCTGAGTCCCAAACTCAACATGCTTATTTTTCTGCTCGTCGTGCTGATAGAGTACCATCCGAAAACTCAGCTAAAAATGGTTTTCGCTCTTCCTATTTAGGTAGTGAGGTATTTTTATCTCTTGCTAATAATCAGAATTACGCCTTTAATTCAAACATACAACACCTTTCTGTCGATACTTGGTGTACAAGCAGAGATTTGCCTCTAATCATGCCTCGAGACGGAGAATCTGACTTTCTTATTGAGGGATTTTTGCCAGTCAAATCAATTAAACTGATTTCTAAATTAACAAGGCCTCAAGAAGCAGTAAGTGAAGATAGGACACTTTGGTCATTTTTAAATCAATTGAGCTTAAATTACCTATCGCTCTTGAATACTGATAAAGAAGATGCGCCTGTTGCTTTGAAAGAGCTTTTAACAGTATTTGTTTCTTCTGAAAGCGATTTACTGAAAAAACAGATTGAATCAATTACACGAGTTGAAACCTCAATTATTAACAAAGTAGTCCGTCATTATGGAGTTGCAGCCCCTATCAGAGGAATCAACATTACCATTACACTAGACGAAGCTCAATTAGGCGGCGTCCATCCTTTCCTATTTGGATCAGTTTTAAACCATTATTTCCGACGTTTGGTGTCTATTAACTCATTTGTACAACTGAGAATTGACACGCTCCAGCAAGGTCATATTGCTACTTGGCCGTCTGAAATTGGAGAGAGAATGATTATATGAGTCCAGTCAACCCTAAAACAGATTTTGGTGACTCATTAGACAATGCTTGGGATGAAAAACTTACAGTCTTTTTAAATAAAGTTTCCTCTCAGCCGTATAAGTATGATTATTTTTCACTCTTGCGCCAGCTTGAGTCCGTTAAATTTATTACTGGTGGGCAAATATTAGGCAAAGCTATTAGCCCCAAAATGGAGAAAATAAGGATCCACCAAAATCCTTCGCTTACTTTTGCCCCACGCAATCTCCAATCGGTAACCTTATCACCACATTATGTAGAAATTTCCATTAATGGATTTGGTCTGTTTGGCCCATCTGGCCCACTACCTCTACATTTAACCGAGTATGCTTATGAACGCCAACATCAACACGGTGACCGGGCATGGGCAGGTTTTGCAAATATGTTGCAACACCGTCTGGCTATCTTATTCTATCGAGCATGGGCTAATGCCCAAAGCATTACATCTTTAGATAAAAATGCTGAAGACCGCTTCGGAAAATATATTGCCAGTTTTAACGGCCTTAACATTCCGACCACACATAACAAAGGCTTAATTCACGAATTTGCCAAACGTTATTTTTCCGGTCTATTGATAAAACAAAGCCGATCTGCAGTCAACCTGCAACAACTGCTCACTCGCTATTTCCAAGTTCCCGTTAACATTCAAACTAACGTGGGGTACTGGGTTAAGGTTGAAGAAGAGAAAACGCAAATTGGGATTATGGGTAACTACACACTTGGTGATGGTTTACTACTAGGTGACAAACTCTATGATGTGCAAAGTAAATTTCGGATTATTATTGGCCCACTTACCTTACCAGCCTACCAATCATTCTTTAAAGACGGTATTAATACAGCCCGTTTACGAGAATGGGTTCGTTTATTTGCCGCAGAAGAATATGAATGGGACATTCAACCTATTCTGATGCAAAAAGAAGTTCCACTGATGGATTTAGGAGGGAACACTCAACTCGGCTTATCAACTTGGCTGGGAAATGTTTCCCGAGACGCAGAAGACTTGATTGTCAGCAATCATTAATCGGCTTTTCAGACGGCCATCGTCGATAAAAGCTTTAGAAAACTATTTTTGGACATATTTGAAATAATTTAACTAAGGACGTCTTATGTCAAACATCAGCCGCAGCGTATTATTTGGTAAGTTAAATACTACTTTGTATAAAACTTTGGAAAATGCCTATACCTTCTGTCGTCTTCGAGAAAACAGCTATGTTGAATTAGTACACTGGCTACACTCTCTACTTCAAACTGAAAAAACAGATATCTTCTGCCTGATAAATCAGTTTAACTTAGATGAAGTCAAAGCACGAAAAGATGTATTGGCTGCAGTAGAAAAATTACCTGTTGGTGCTACTGCCGTTATTGACTTCTCCGAACATATCCAAACCCTTGTCGAACAAACTTGGACATACAGTTCACTAAAATTTGGTACAGACAAAATCCGTACAGCTCATATTTTCTATACCATGCTGCAAAATAAGACTTTACAGGGTATTCTGGCCAATATTTCATCTGAGTTCCTGAAAATCAAACCGGAGACATTGGCAAACAATATTATTGCTATTACTGCTAACTCTGAAGAGAATCTTGATGTTACCCAGAATGCCTTATCTTCCGAGCCTAATGCTACCCACAAAGAAAGTGCCTTAGCTAAATACGGCAGCAATCTTACCGAAAAGGCTAAAAATGGCGAAATAGATCCAATCACAGGCCGTGACACTGAAATCAGACAAATGATTGACATCCTAATGCGTCGCCGTCAAAACAACCCGATTCTTACAGGTGAAGCCGGTGTTGGTAAGACTGCTGTGGTTGAAGCTTTGGCATTACGTTTAGCTGCCGGAGATGTTCCGCCTGGGTTGAAAGACGTTCAATTAATTCTATTGGATATCGGTTTGCTCAAAGCTGGTGCCAGTGTTAGCGGAGAATTTGAATCACGCCTCAGAGCAGTTATGGATGAAGTAGAATCCAGCCCAACCCCAATCGTGCTATTCATCGACGAAATCCATACTTTAATTGGTGCCGGTGGAGCTGTCGGTACTGGTGATGCTGCCAACTTACTCAAACCTGCATTAGCTCGTGGCAAACTTCGTACTATTGGTGCAACCACATGGGCAGAATACAAAAAATATTTTGAAAAAGATCCTGCCCTAACTCGTCGCTTCCAAGTTGTACAAGTAGATGAACCCGATGAAGAAAAAGCCATCAACATGCTTAGGGCATTGAATGCTTCTCTAGAAAAACACCATAAAGTGATTATTCTTGATGAAGCAATCCAGGCTGCTGTAAAACTTTCTCACCGCTATATTCCAGCACGTCAGCTCCCCGATAAAGCTGTAGGCCTGATTGATACTGCCTGCGCACGTGTTGCAGTCAGCCAACATGCTGTACCTGGAAGCATTGAATATCTACGCAAGAAGTCAGAAGCATTAAAACTTGAGCAAGCAAATTTAGAACGTGAGAAAAAACTCAGTTTTGATTCTGAAGCTAGAATCACAAATATTGGTAAAGAATTAACTGAGGTTGAAGGCCGTCTGAAAAAATTAGAAGACAGATGGAAATCTGAAGCAGACTTAGTTGCCGAGCTATTGGCTGTACGTGAACAAATCATGCAGGTTGAACAAGAAACAACCGATGAAGAAAATAAACAGTTGCGTACCCGCCAAAAAGAACTGGTTACTAAATTGAAAAAACTGCAAGGCGTCCAACCTTTGGTTATGCCGTTAGTAGACAGTCGTACGGTTGCTGACGTTGTAGCAGACTGGACTGGAATTCCTGTCGGAAAAATGATGAAAGACGAGGTTGAGGCTGTATTACAGCTTGCTGATACCTTAAATAAGCGCATCATCGGCCAACGCCACGGTTTGGATGCGATTGCCCGCCGTATTCAAACTTCACGCGCCAATCTAGACAATCCCAACAAGCCTATTGGTGTTTTCATGCTTGCTGGCCCTTCCGGCGTGGGTAAAACCGAAACTGCACTGGCTCTAGCCGATACATTATATGGTGGTGAACAAAACGTGATTACCATCAACATGAGTGAATATCAAGAAGCTCATACTGTATCCACTTTGAAAGGAGCTCCTCCAGGTTATGTCGGCTATGGTGAAGGTGGCGTATTGACTGAAGCTGTACGTCGTAAACCTTACAGTGTTGTCTTACTCGATGAAGTAGAAAAAGCACATCCAGATGTTCATGAAATCTTTTTCCAAGTATTCGACAAAGGCTGGATGGAAGATGGCGAGGGCCGCTATATCGACTTTAAAAACACCATTATCATTCTTACCACCAACGTTGGTACAGATTTAATTATGGATATGTGTGATGATCCCGAAATGTTGCCTACTCCAGAAGGCCTAACTAAAGCCCTGCGTACTCCCCTGCTGAAAACTTTCCCAGCTGCTTTATTAGGCCGGATGCAAGTTATTCCTTACTATCCGCTATCCGATGATATGCTCTCAAAAATTGTTGAATTGCAATTAGACCGTATCGTAAAACGCATTAAAGATAATCATGGCATCGACCTACACTATACCCCTGAAGTGTTAAAACTAATCACTTCACGTTGTACAGAAGTTGAATCAGGTGGCCGCATGATCGATGCGATTCTTACCAATACGGTTCTACCACAAATCAGCCAAGAACTACTTACCTGCGCAACACAGGGGAAACAAGTTTTGAGCGTAAATATCGACGCAAGCAATCATGACTTCAATTACCAATATAAATATAAACTTAGAAAGAAAAATACTTTATAATTCTAAGTAAAATAAGAAATCTTAGTATTTCGATCGACAGTCATAGACCAACTAGTTCCTAAAATCTAGGCTGTCGATTAATTTAAAATTTCTATCATTAAATACAATCACTATTGATGTACCTAGGTAACCAAAATGCATGGAAAACTGATAAAATATATATCATTTGCAATGATATCTTTGATGGTAAGCGCATGCGCATCCAACCATAAACCACCAAAAGAATCTGACGAAAGTGGAGAAAAAATTGATGTACAAATCATAGTTTCTCCCGATGTCAATCCAAATTTAGTTGATCAACCTTCCCCCATAAGATTGGATTTATATCAACTGTCATCTGATGGTGAATTTAAAAAAGCAAACTATTTTGATCTTACTAATAATGCTAAAGAAACTTTAGGAGACAAATTAATTCAACAAAACCAATTCATGTTACACCCTGATACGGTTTCTGTATTACCTATCAAGATGGATTCTCATCTGAAATACCTAGGTGTTGTTGCCAGTTATCGTGATTTGGATAATAGTCAATGGAGATTAATTTTATTAAAACAAAAACAACGATGGTATCAGTTTGGGAAACACTATTTCTACGTGAATATTGGGAAAAATGAATTATATCAATTATCGAAATCAGAGATGCAAGAAATGCTAAAAGAATATAAAGAGCGCCATCCTGATGATCCGACTATCAAAGAAAATGGGAAAACTCGTAAGAATAATAGTGATCTGAGCAAAGGCATTTTCCGCGAGGAATAAATACTTATATATAAATAATTTGAGGTTGAATGCATGGCAATTGAAGCAAAAGTAGTTTGGTCGGAGGGAATCTTTATTACCCCACAGCATTTCCAGCAATTTGAACGTTATCTTGAGTCTGGATTACGTCAACTAGCTGTTTCTAAAGAAGGTTATTTTTGGGGATTTTCATCTTTAGTACTGGATTCAGACGGCCTCAAACATGGTGTTCTTGGTATTCGTGAAGCAGAAGGTATTTTTCCTGATGGTTCTATATTTGTGTTTTCCCAAAAACAACTTGAAAATTTAAGCTTAAAAGTACCTGCAAACATAAAAGATACCAAAGTTTGCTTAGCCATTACTCTGCCATCCTCTGTCAATAATGAGATTGACTTTCTAAATCAAAATTCTGCTCACTCTTACCGATATAAAGCATTTGAGAAAACCCTTGCAGATACAACAAACTCCGAATTAGACGGTCGCCAAATTACACTAGCAGATCTTAATCCTACATTGATTTTAGAAAATGATTTAACTAGCAATCAAACTGCCCTTCCTATTGCAGTTATCCGATCCAGTTCAGCAGACTTTGAAATCATTCTAGACGAATCATATATTCCACCTTCCCTAGGAAGCCAAAAGCAACAACACCTAAAAGCTTACATTTCAGAAATATATGGCTTATTAATGCAAAAAAGCAATAGTCTAGCTAACGCTGTAAACGACCCGAATACCGGAGGTTCTGTTGAAGTAATGGACTTTATGATGCTTCAGACCATCAATCGGTATCTGGCTTATTTGCATCATGAAAATGAAGGCGCTCGTCAAACTCATCCAGAACAATTATTTGTCAACTTATCAAAATTATGTGCTGATTTAATGACTTTCCTTCCTTCACGCAAGGTAGGAGATGTTCCTATTTATGAACACAATGATCTAGCATCATGTTTTGGTAAATTATTTTTTAACTTGCGCAAATCACTGTCTATTGTACTTGAACAAAGAGCAATTAGAATTCCATTAGATTTGCGTGATGAAGCAACCCGAGTCGCCCAAACTCCTGATCAAAGCTTACTGGATAAAGCTTCATTTGTCCTAGCCATCAAAGCTGATATGCCTAACGAAGCCTTACGCCAAAAAATTCCAAGTGTAGTAAAAATAGGTACTGTAGAAAAAGTTAAGGAATTGGTTGCTTACCATTTACCTGGAATTAAAGTTCATGCGTTATCCGTGGCACCAAGAGAATTACCATACCATAGTGGTTATGTTTATTTTGAATTAGATAAAAAACATGAATTATGGGATATGTTTGATACTTCCTCAGGTATGGCTTTCCATTTGGCTGGTAATTTCCCTAATTTAGATGTTGAATTTTGGGCGATTAAGTCTTTAAGTTAATTTGATTTAATTTGGAATTTCATTATGAATAACCAGAATAATACTGCAAACAACGCAGTAAATGTTTATAACCCTTTAATTGAAGCTGCTAAACCTGTTCTTATCTTGGCTAACTCTATGCAGCAAACTACTAGTCAATTATCTACTGACAGCCTAATTAATAAATTCTCTCTCTTAATTAATAATTTTGAAGAGAATGCTGAAAAAAATGGAGCTAAATATGATGCCATTCAGGCTGCAAAATACTGTCTTTGTACATTTGTAGATGAATTAGCAGTCCGTGCAGGCTGGGCTGATGAAACTTGGTCAAAGAATAGCTTATTAGTATCTTTTTACGATGAAACTTGGGGTGGAGAACGTTTTTTTGAAATCATTCAAAATTTGAAACAAGATTCTGATAAGAATATTGATTTATTGGAGTTTATGTATTTATGCCTACAATTTGGTTACAAAGGTAAGTACCAGGTTCTAAACAATGGGGAGCTTGAGATCGATAAAATTAAAAGGGACCTACTTGCCTTAATTCACAGTAAACGACCTGACCAAACTGCTAATCTTTTTAAACATAACCCGATTATTACAAATAATATTCAAAGGAAACGCAGGCTTGCTATTCCTTTATGGGTAGTAGGCGTATTAGGAGCTGTTGCATTAGGTGTAGGCTATTTTACAATGCAATGGTCATTAGGAGATAAATTCAATACAGCCAGTACAAAAGTAAACAGCCTCAAACTCCCTTCAGTAATCACCAAACAACAGGATACACAAAAAACAGTCCGACTACGGCCTTTATTGGAAAATGAGATTGCTAGAAAATTAGTATCTGTGGAAGATTTTCAAGACAGAAGCACTGTTACTATTTTAGGTGATGGCTTATTTGAATCCGGCTCTGCACAAATTCAAGACCAATATTATCCTGTTTTGGCTGCGGTTAGCCAAGCCTTAGATAGTGTGGAAGGACAAATTATTGTTACGGGATACACTGACAATCAGCCAATTCAGAGCTTAAATTTTCCATCCAACTGGCATTTATCACAGGCTCGGGCAGATGCAGTAAAAGAAATTTTATTGAATTACGTTAAAAATGGTGGAACACGCATCCGTTCTGAAGGGCGAGGCTCAACCGATCCTGTAGCACCAAACGATACTTTGGAGAACAGGGCTAAAAACCGAAGGGTTGAAATTACATTATTTACTACAGGAACTGGACCCAAACTAGGTAGCACAGTCGAAATAAAAAACAATACCTCCAATCCTTAACAAAACGGTAGTGCAAACACACAATAATCTATTTTAGATTGATACGGAAAAAATAGACATGAAAAAAATTATTTATTTTCTAGGTTCTCGCTCTTTATGGGTGATGTTGGGTATTACTGGCCTAATTATATTAGTATGGTTTATTGGCCCATTAATCTCCATAGGTGAAGTTCGCCCCTTAGTAAGCAAAACTATTCGTTTTGCAGTGTGTGCCACTATTATTGGTATTTGGTTGGCTAAAGCTGTATTTCGCCAATATCGTGAATCCCGACGAAACGCTGCTTTATTGAAAGAAATTCGAGCAGCCCAAGAACCTATTTTAAAAAGTGCAAATGATGTTAGCTCTATGAGCCGCCAGTTTGCTGAAATGGACAAAGTATTAAAGAATGCTAAATTTTCTAAATCTAAAAACAGTTTGTTGGCTAGACTAGAAGAAGGTCAATACCTCTATCAAATGCCATGGTATGTTGTCCTAGGGGCAGCAGGATCTGGTAAAACGACTGCACTCAAACGTTCTGGCCTTAACTTCCCCTTAGAGAGCACTTTGGGGACATCTGTAAGTGGCCTAGCAGGTACACGAGATTGTGATTGGTTCCTATCGGATGAAATAGTATTTCTCGATACAGCTGGTAGATTATCTTTACATGACAATCATAGCAGTAAAGATTCTAGTGACTGGGAAGAATTTGTAACGCTGCTACAACGTTACCGACCTAAACAGCCAATAAACGGAGTATTGGTTACTGTAGGCGTAGATGATTTATTGGGCGGAAAAACCAATATAACAGAAATCTCAGTAGAACTGCGTAAAAGAATCCATGAAATGCATACTAAATTAGGTATACATTTTCCAGTTTATCTTATGATAACCAAATTAGATTTATTGCATGGTTTTAATGAATTCTTTAACCATCTAACTGAAGAACAAAGAAATCAATATTTAGGGATTCCTCTATCTAATACAGAAGGAATGGAAACCCCTATCGCTACTGCTTCTAATGCCTTAGCAGATATTGTAGATAAATTACGCTCCTCTATGTTGGGTACTGTTCACCAATTAGAATCCACTGAAGACAAGGCTGCGGCTTTTGCATTCCCTGAGGAGTTCGAGCGTCTTAATCAGGCCGTACTTTCCCTATTTAAAGAACTGTCTAAATCTTCAAAATTTGAGCAACCTATCGCATGGAGAGGTGTTTATTTTTCAAGCTCAACTCAAACAGGACAACATCTCAACCCTATACTGGAAGGTTTGCAAAGTGATTTCCAATTATCTAAAAAATACTTGGATTCAAACCAGGCCTCTACTCAGAATAACGAACATAGCTTTTTCTTAAATAGACTATTTGCTGACGTTATTTTAAGCGAGGCAAATTTGGCTGGTGAGAATAAATCTTGGTTTGTCAAAAAACAAATCTTGTATTGGCTAGGTATTGGAGCTATTGCAACTGTAGTAATCGCATGTTTGACAATGATGTTGAATAGTTACTCCAATAACCAATCATATCTTGAACAGGTTGATAAAAAAGCAACTGACTTAGCTTCAGATGTAAAAAAATATACAGACGGCCCTGATTTACTTAAGGCTGTAACATTTGCTGAACAAGTTAGAGATACAACTACCAGTAAAGAAATTCCAGATTTATTATCCCCTCCGCTCAGCTATCGTATTGGCCTTTATCAAGGCAGCCAAATGAAAGATGTTGGGGAGTCAGCCTATTATAGAATTCTTCAAGACAACGTAATGCCATTAATCAGCTATAAGTTGGATGAACTTCTACGCACAGCTAATGGCTCCAACAATATTAATAGCTATGATGCATTAAAAGCTTATCTTATGATGTTCCACAAAGAACATTTTGATGCTGCTTTTATGCAAAACTGGTTAATGTCCAATTTGTCTAAAACAGAATCATCAGGTATGAGTGACCAACAAAAAAAATCTGTTGAAAAAGCTCTGAATCAGATTCTTTCAAAACAAAGCATTACACCAAGCGTTCCCTATGATGAAGAATTAGTAGAACGTCGTAGACAGGAAATTGCGCAAAGAGACATTGCAACCATGGTATTAGAAGATACCATAAATACAGTTACTCTCTCTGGAAAGGGAGGAGTTACACCTGTATCCTTTTCAAGTATGGGTGGAGTGCAAAGTCACTTGTTATTCCGACGTAAGACTGGTGGAACTCTGAAAGAACCTATTAACTTTATTTATACCAAAGAAGCCTACATTACTAAAGTTTTGCCTGCTATGGTTAAATCTGCAGAGCAGTTTTTTAATGAAGACAACTGGGTATTAGGTGACTATGCTTCTTTAAGTCAAAGCAAGGCATCTGTCCTTTCTGATGCCCAAAGAATCTATTTCAGTAATTACATCAAAGTTTGGAATAGTTATTTATCTGATTTGTCATTAGTAACACCAAAGTCATCACGAGAGAGTACTCAAATTGCTAAGCTGCTATCTGAAAAGAACTCACCTTTAGTCAATATTATTAAAGGAATTAGTGATAATACGACTTTAACTATTGACAAACGAATAACAGAAAAAGCTGGAAGCAAAATTACTGATTGGTTAAATAGAGCGGGACTCTCGAAACTCTTAGAGAGTGAAGAGGGGAATAATGTAAAGAATGAATTAGCTGCTTTAAAACAAGCAACTCCAGTCGATGATGCTTTTGCAGATTTCCATATATTAACTGAAACCACTAATGATCAACCTCCAGCTATTAATAACGTTACAGAAGCTATAAATGATTTATATGTTTATTTAGTTGCCGTTAATGTTGCTGTAGAAAAAGGAGTGGACTTACCACCTGATGATCCTTTCGTAAAATACAAGGCTGAAGTAAATAGACTGCCACCTCCCTTTCGCCAAATGTTAGATAACTTTTCTGAAATTATTCTGAAAAACACTAACAAAATTGTTGATGAAAAAATTTTATCTACTTTAGAAAAACAAATGGCCACATTGACTAATAGTTGTCAAGAAATACATCAACAAGGATACCCTTTCGATAAAGGATCGGAGGACAATGTCGCATTAGAGAGTTTCACCAGTATATTTGGTCCCAATGGTATCTACAGTAAATTTACCAACTTGACTGGTGAAGCTGCCGTATTGGCACGCTCAGAAAAACTGGAAACTTTAACTGCTAAAAATGATGCGTTTAAAGATCGTTTTGCAAAGCTAAATGATATAGCAGACATTCGACAAGGGTATTTTGATAAAGGATCAGAAACTCCTACATTCGACTTTTCAATTAAAGTTTTAATTCTTGATACCAGTTTAGAAAGTGTAAATATTTCATATGCAGGTAAGAGCTATGTATACAGCCATGGTCCTGTAAATCCTGTAACCTTTACTTGGCCATCCAAGAGTGAAAATGCTTTAGCTAAAATAGATATCTCATCTCCCCAAATCAACAGCGCAGGTATTAGTTCAACTGGGCCGTGGTCAATCTTCCGCCTTATTGAAAAAGGTAAAATTATTCGCCAAACAGGAAATACCACTGTTGTCGAATACAATATTAAAGGAAAAAATCTTATACTTGAATTTACTACTTCTACTGCCTTTAATCCATTTAATTTAAGTAAATTACGGAATTTTCAGTGTATTTAAAAGTTTCAATAGAGATGTAAATAATATTATCTAAAATATCACTTCCACATATTTTATCCCTATTTAAAATATAGGATAAAAATACTTCTAACCGGAATATTGGTTTAAGATTGACAAGGAGTTTCCCGAAATGAATAGAACTATCGTTGCTCATACGCCTTTGGGATCACAACTATTATTCAAAAAAATGCTTGGAACAGAATCCGTTTCAAATCTGTTTGAGTTCAATATTACATTGGTCTCCCCAAACCCAAATTTACAAGGCAAAGATATTATTGGTCAGTTTGTAACATTGGAAATTGATACTGAAGCAAGCAGTCCTCGTTACCTAAATGGTCTGGTTACCGATTTCGGTTATATTGGAGAAGATGAGGACGAGGAAGGTTATCATGCCTATACTTGTACCACTCGCCCATTCATGTGGTACCTCACTCAAAATACAGACAGCAGGGTTTTCGTTGATAAGTCCGTATTAGATATCGCTAATGAAGTCTTAGCACCATTCGGATTCCCATACCAGATAAAATGTCAAAAAGGGTATCGAACAAGAGGCTTTTGTGTTCAATATCAAGAAAATAGCTTTGATTTCTTAAACCGCCTATTTGAACAAGAAGGTATCTACTATTATTTTGCCCACAGTAACGGTTCACATGAGCTGGTTATTACTGATGATGTCGGTGTTTTAGAAGCTATTTCATCCCCTAACATCCCCTACCACTCTCGAAATACTGCACCAGGGGCACCAAATATCGCCTATATTGATATTTGGGAAGAACGAGATGCTTTAAAATCTAGTCAATTTGTTACTCGAGAATACAATTATAAAAATGCTAAAGTACCGATGATGTCTTCAGACTCAGTTCATGACTTTAATTCGGTATCTATGGAACACTATGACTTCTACACAGGTTTTAGTGATGTGGCAGAAGCACAAAATTACAGTCAGGTTCGTAGTGAAGATTTGAAAAGCCAAACCAAGATTATTACTGGCTCAGGCACTGCACTGACACTTGCTCCAGGTTATACGTTTATCCTGAGCAAACACCCTCATGCATCTTCTAATACCGAATATACTATTTTAAAAGCTGATTATGATTTCGAAGAGGCAGGCTATACGTCTGGAGACCGTATTGGCAAATTTAGAATTTCATTCCGCGTATTACCTAAATCTTATCCATACCGCCCTCCTCTTAAAACTCCCAAGCCAAAAGTTTTAGGGACACAAGCAGCTACGGTAACAGGACCTGCAGGTGAAGAGGTCTACACCAATGAATATGGCGATATTAAAGTCCAGTTCCACTGGGATCGCTATGGAAAAATGGATGAAAACAGTTCCAACTGGGTACGAGTAACTCAGGGCTCTGCTGGTGCTGGCTATGGCTCTATTAATACACCACGCATTGGCGAAGAAGTACTGGTTGATTTTATTAATGGCGATGCTGATCGACCCATTGTATTAGGCCGTCTGTATAACAGCGCAATGTCGCCACCATGGGGATTTCCTGCTGCAGCTAAGCAATCCGGTATCAAGAGTAAAAGTTTTAACTCTCCATTAGCCAACTTTAACGAACTGATGTTCAATGATACTGCTGGGTCTGAAATGGTCAACTTCCAGGCACAGAAAGACTTGACCTCACTTGTTAAGAATAATGAAACCCGTAACGTCAACAACGACCGAACCACTACAATTGGTAATAATGAAACTGTAACAGTAGTAGGTGATCGAGCTAAAACCGTTCAAAAAAACGAAACTGCCTCAATTACCCAAAACCGTACCAAATCAGTCGGCCAAAACGAAACTTCCAGTATTACCCAAAACCAAAGCATTAGTGTTGGCCAAAACCAAAGTACTTCTGTGGGTAAAGATCAGAGTGTTTCTGTCGCTAAAAATCGAACCCATTCTGTTGGCCTCGATGAAAACATTGGCATCGGAAAAAATCAGGCTTTAACCGTAGGCTTGGATCAAAACGTTTCTATCGGCAAAAATCAAGCATTGACCGTTGGTGCCAATCGTAACAAAACCATTGTATCCAACGAGGTAAGCAGCATTGGTGGCAATAAGCAGGAAACCGTCAGCCTAAATGGTATGAGCAACGTTGGTATCGGACAAATGACCAACATTGGCGCTGGCTATATGCTAAACGTCGGAGGTGGTTGGATGACCAACGTTGTTGGTGCCGAAATGCATAGCGTTGGCCTAGTTATGGGACTTAATGCAGGTTTAAATATTGGCCTTAATGCCGGCAATAAAATTACCTTATCTGCTGGGAGCAAAATTACCCTTCAAGTAGGCAACTCAATGATTGTAATAGATAAAAATAAAATCTCTATCGTTAGTAAAAAAGTTAAGATCGTTGGCACTAATGTAGTAGATATGGATGGTAAAAAAGTCGATATCAACTAGAAGAAAAGGTATATAAATGTTCGAATTGGAGAACTTTACCTGCTTTCATACGCAGCAATTTAAAAACATCGACCAGTTAGATCGAACATATGATGTCGTAGTTGCTAAAGTCAGTTATGAGTTTGAAATCGATCCTGTAACTGGAAAAACCGTACTTAAGTTTGCCCAAACGCAGACGCCTCTTACATTTGCAGATACTTTTTACGGTGAACCATCTCAAACTTCAACTCAGTTTGAAAGCGACTTCTGCCTTTATAAACCTAAAACTGATTTAGTGGTCAATGCAATCGCCTATGCACATGATGACACTCCCGCTCGGCAACTTGCTGTAGCGGTGAGTGTTGGCGATTACCAAAAAAGTCTGGCTCTTACTGGCGAGCGCTACTGGGTAAGAGAGATAGCCGGATGGTCTCTAAGCGAACCAGATCCTATTCTCTCCTTGCCCATCCGCTATGAATTTGCCTTTGGCGGTAGTGCAGTTGAAGACGATCATGAGGGGCATCAGCAAAATCCTGTCGGTATTGGTTATTATCCCAAATCCCAACTCAAACAAAATGGGTTCAAAAGGATATTAAAGGCTCACCAGATTTATGACCCAAGCCATCCGGTACGAGATCCTGCTGAAAATGTTGCTCCTGAAGGATTTGGCTTTATGCCCCGTTATTTTGCGCAACGGGCACAACATTCAGGTACTGCCGATGCAGAATGGATAGCTAACCGTGCACCTTTATTACCAAAAGATTTTTCTATGGCTTATTGGAACGGTGCTCATCCTTCCCTTCAATTGCCACATCTAAAGCCTAACCATATCTATACACTAGGATTTACCGGCATGGTACATTCCTTTCAAGCGCCCAATCAGTACTTTACTGTCGAACTACCGGTAGAGACTGTATTTGTACATGCCCATACCGCATCTAATATGTCTTTGTGTAAAGACATGGTGTTGGATACCGTACTCGTTGATGTAGAACAACGCCGCATCGACTGTACATACCGGACTTCTTTTGCAGAAGAGCTGGAAATTTCTGCATGTCAACTCAGGTTTATTGCTCGACATGAACGGGCAGAACAAATCGCAGCCGCAGTTGCATGCCATACTTCACAAGACAAATTTATCCCGATACCGCCTTCTCTTGCGGCACTCGCGTAAACAACTAAAAGACCGTCTGATTATCAACCGATTGTAGCCAATTTTTCAGACGACCCCATCCCCCCAACAGGAGCACCCAATGGCCGTCAATAAAATCGCCCGTAAAAGCAGCAAATTCCGCGTTGTCTTTACCGTCCCCGATTTCTGCTGGCCGCC
>NZ_JBQCVF010000020.1:0-23877 GCF_051962515.1 Neisseria sp. P0009.S007
GGGATATTGCGGTCGGCGGCGGCGAAAATCATGTCCATGGTAATCGGCGAAGGCTTGTTGATGATGATGCCCAGCGCACCTTCTTCATCGTGTTCGCACACATAAATGACCGTATCCGTAAAAAACGGATCGTCCATATGAGGCATGGCAATCAGGAAATGGTTGGCTAAATTCATATTCTTCTTAATATCTATAAGCTGATTTTATTATTTTTGTCCGTCGGTAACCGGCGCATCCACCACGCACGCACCGTAAACTGCGCCGCCTGCCGGTACCGGCGTATCGGTTTTCGCATGGGCAAAACACGATACCGCGCTCAAAGAGTTTTTCGGCGAACCTTGAACGATTTTATCGCTGTACACCAAATAAGCGAAAGACTTACGTTTCGGATCGTAGTAGCGGATAATCTGTTGGCTCTTAAATGCTATGCTGGCACTGCGTTTGAACACTTGTCGCGGTTTCAAAACCGCAGCCTCGTTATAACGGATGACTTCCGCACTTTGCACGCAGGAAACTGATGCGTCGCTGGCATCTTCTTCCAGATTGACCGTTTCTTTCAAACCGCCTTTTTTCGCGTACGAAATATAACAGGCAACCCCCTGCACATCAGGATCGTCAAAACCTTCCACTTCGATACGGTCGTTTTTACCCAGCATATGAAACACCGTACTGGCGCGTCCGATTTTATCGGTATTGTCACCGCAAGCCGCCAAAACCATGGCACCCAACACTACTAATAAATATTTTTTCATAATATCCTGTCGATGCAGACTGTCAGTTTCCAGGCAGACTAAACCCCGTCCGCCCACTCTATCGTTACTATATAAGATCGTTCGTCCATATTGCAACCCGATATTATTTTCAGACGGCCTGACAGACAGTATAATCCGTCCTATTGTTCCTACTTTGATAGCAAGATCGAACCATGCGTTACATACCCCTCATTCTCGCCCTGTTGCTCAGTTTCTCCCTGCCAACCTATGCTGCCAAAGACGCGCCGAAAGAAAAAGCGGCCACTGTCAAAAAGGCTGCGCCCGTAAAAAAAGAGAAAGAAGCCGCTAAGGCAGATGTAAAAAAAGAAACCTCAAAAAAACAAGCGGTAAAAGAAAAAGAGGAAAACAAAAAAGCGGTTAAAGCCAAAGCTGCCAAAGAGAAGGAAACCGCCGACAAAAACGAACGCGCTTCAGCCAAAAACAAAACGGCTAAAGTCGCCGAAGCCGCTGCCGACAATAAAAAGTCCAGCCGCAAAGCCGAAGAGCCTAAAGAAACGGCAAAAGACAAAAAAGCCACAGCCGCAAAATCCGGCAAGGCCAAAGAACAAGACAAGAAACCTGTTGAAGATAAAAAAGACAGCAAAGCTAAAGAACCCGTAAAAAAAGCAGAACCTAAGGAAATCAAAGCCAAAGAGCCTGCTAAAAAAGCGGTTGAGGATAAAAAAGACGGCAAAAAAACCAAAGAGCCCGGAAAAAAAACAGCCGAAGACAAAAAGGCCGAAGCTAAAGAGCCTGCCCAAAAAGCTGTCGAAGACAAAAAAGACGCTAAAAAAGACACAAAAGCCAAAGAGCAAAACAAAAAAGCCGAGCCTAAAGTTGAGCCTAAAGCCATCTCTTCAGCCGACAACGATTTCAAAGCAGCCGTAACTGCCGCCGCCAACGATATGGAAACCAAGAAATCCTTTGCCAAACGCAACGAGGGTTTCATTATCCATGTCAATGCCACGCTCAAACAGCTGCAACAAACACGCAACAACCTCTCCGGCATCAACCGCAAACAACGCGACGCATGGGAAAAATTCCAAAAACTTAATGCCGATGCCAACCAGTTGAAAGCCGAAGTTTCCAACACGCGCGCCCAAATTTCGCGTTTTGTGTCCGGCAACTATAAAAACAGCCAGCCTAACGCGGTCGCCCTCTTCCTGAAAAACGCCGATGCCGGTCAAAAAACCCGCTTCCTGCGTTACACGCGTTATATCAACAACGCCAACGACCAAGTCATGAGAGACTTGGAAAAACAACAAAAAGAGCTGGCGGCGCAGGAGCAAAAAATCAACAATGAATTGGCTTACCTGAAAAAACTGCAAGCCAATATCCAAGCTTCATTGCGTCAACAAGGCGTAACCAATACCGCCGAACAAGCTGAAAGCCGCCGTCAAAACGCGCAAATGGCCAAAGAAGCGCAAAAGAAAATCAACCACAGAGAAAACGAGCAGCGCCTCAACAATCTCTTGAAAGATTTAGAAAAACGCAAAGCCGAGCAACGCAAAGCCGAAGCCGAAGCGCGTAAGAAAGCCGCCGAAGCCCGTTTGGCCGCCGCCGAAAAAGCCCGCAAAGAGCAGGCTGCCGCCCAACAAAAAGCCGAAGCCGAACGCGCCGCCATGTCCACGCTGACTGACGAAGACATGAAACTGCAAGCCCCCAACACCCAAGGCTTTACCGTCAGCAATGCCAACAGCTTCAGCCGTATGCAAGGCCGTCTGAAAAAACCGGTCAACGGCACATTGGCAGGCCTGTTTGGTCAAGACCGCGGCGATGGCGAAGTTTGGAAAGGCGTGTTCTACAATACCGTTCCTGCTCCTGTCAGCAGCATTGCCTCAGGCACAGTTACTTTTGCCGGCGAACTTGAAGGCTACGGCAAAGTAGTCGTCCTCGACCACGGCGACGGCTATGTCAGCATTTACTCCGGCCTGAACGAAATCGACATCGCCCAAAACTACGCCGTCAATGCCGGCAGCAAGATTGGTACCAGCGGCACTTTGCCGTCGGGCGAAACCGGCCTTTACCTTGAAGTCCGCTACAACGGACAAGTCATGAATCCGCTTTCCTGGATTAACTGATGTTTCAGACGGCCTGAGTGAATTTTCCCCTTCAGGCCGTCTGAATTTTCATCATAAACTACAATAAAACACGATTTTCACGCCTGTTCAGCACATTAAACAACAAACTTTTACCTTAAACTTATTGTTCCAAGCGTTTAAATCACATAAAGTCAACGGGTTCAGAGAAAACAAAAACTACTTTGCTTACCGTACACAAAAAGAAAGTCAAACGAATGTCAACAAAATCCACTTTAAAAAAAGTTGCAATCTACACTCTCGGCGCGTTTAGCGGCATCGCCCTCAGCCTGAGTGTACAAAGTTTTGCCGCCGAAAAAGACAAAAAAGACAACGAGGCCCTGCCCGTGCAAACCATCCGCACCATGGCAGAAGTGTACGGCCAAATCAAAGCCAACTATTACCAAGACAAACCCGACGCCGAGCTCTTTGAAGGCGCAATGAAAGGCATGGTGTCCGATCTCGATCCGCATTCCGAGTATATGGACAAAAAAGGATATGCCGAAATGAAAGAATCCACCAGTGGCGAATTCGGCGGCTTGGGCATGGAAATCGGACAGGAAGACGGCTTCGTCAAAGTCGTTGCCCCGATTGAAGACACTCCGGCAGAACGCGCCGGCGTAAAAAGTGGCGACTTCATCGTCAAAATCGACAATACCTCTACGCGCGGCCTGACCGTCAGCGAAGCCGTCAAAAAAATGCGCGGCAAACCGGGTACCAAAATCACCCTGACCCTTTCACGCAAAAATGCCGACAAACCCATCGTCGTCAACCTGACCCGCGCCATCATCAAAGTCAAAAGCGTGCGCCATCATCTGCTTGAAAAAGACTACGGCTACATCCGCGTCTCCCAATTCCAAGAGCGCACTGTTGCCGCACTCAACGAAGCTGCGCAAGCCCTTGTCAAAGAAAACAAAGGTCCGCTCAAAGGCATCATCCTCGACTTGCGCGACGACCCGGGCGGCCTGCTCAACGGTGCAGTCGGCGTATCCGCAGCCTTCCTGCAACCTGACGTAACCGTTGTCAGCACCAAAGGCCGCAACAAAAAAGAAGGCATGGTACTCAAAGCAACTGCCGAAGACTACATCACCACCAGCGGCAAAGACCCGTTGGCAGGATTGCCTGCCGAGCTGAAAACCATTCCTATGACCGTCCTGATTAACGCAGGCTCGGCCTCCGCTTCCGAAATCGTTGCCGGTGCATTGCAAGACCACAAACGCGCCGTCGTCGTCGGCACACAAAGTTTCGGCAAAGGCTCAGTACAGACCCTGATTCCGCTTTCCGGCGGCAGCGCAGTTAAACTGACCACCGCCCTTTACTACACACCAAACGACCGCTCGATTCAAGCGCAAGGCATTGTTCCTGACGTTGAAGTCAAAGACAAAGACCGCGCTTTTGAAAGCCGCGAAGCCGATTTGGTCGGCCATATCGGCAATCCGTTGGGCGGCCAAGACGTCAACAGCAGCACTGAAACGCCTGCCAACGCAGAAACCAAAGCCGATAAAGACAAGTCCAAAAAAGACAAAGACGAAGACATCTCCAGCCGCCGCATTCCAAATCCGGCCAAAGATGATCAACTCCGCAAAGCCTTGGACTTGGTGAAAAATCCAGCCGAATGGCAAAAATCTTTGGGTTTGGCAGCGAAAAAACCTGCTCCGAAAAAAGATGCGGATAAAGACAGCAAAAAATAAACCCATCTTTATCCGATAAAAGGCCGTCTGAAAACTTTCCATTTTCAGACGGCCTATAAACACCTCCCTACTCCAAGGTAAGAACAAACATGAACATTTCCAGACTCATCCTCCCCGCACTGACCAGCCTATTCCTCCTAAACTCCCCGGTATCATCGGCAGCCAAACCCGAACAAGCCTCTGAGATGTACATTGCCAACAAAATCACCAGTGAAAACCTACACGGCTTCTGGGGAAATGCAGTCGAAAACGAAGAAGGCGCTCTTATCAACACAACCATCTTTAACCCCGACAACACTGGCACAGACATCGCCATAATGAGTTTCAAAGCCACCAACAAAATCTTCACCATCAGACAGGACTTTAATTGGACATTTGACGAGAAAAAACAAGAAATCCACCAAACCGTAACTGACTATAAAACCTCCATCAACGGCAAAGAAGAACAAAACAAACAAAAAATAGGTGAAAAAAGTACCATAAAAGCCAGAATCCTCATCATCAAAGGCCTGCCCGGTATGTTGGAATTGACTGACAAAGCCAGTGGCAACCAAACCAGCTACTTTAAACAAGATCCGGATAAAATACTCAACCATCTTGAAAACAGCAAAAAAACACACCCATAATCTCAAGGCCGTCTGAAAACCTCCCTCACTTTTCAGACGGCCTTCCCACTAAATATTGCGGAAACAAAACACCATGGCAAAAGCCCCCAAAACCATCTACCAATGCTCCGAATGCGGCGGTACTTCCCCGAAATGGCAGGGTAAATGCCCGCATTGCGGCGAGTGGAACACGCTTCAGGAAAACCTTGCCGCGCCCGAACCGAAAAACGCCCGCTTCCAATCTTGGGCGGCGGACACCTCGACCGTCCAATCCCTCTCCGCCGTCACCGCTACCGAAGTGCCGCGCAATCCGACCGGCATGGGCGAACTCGATCGCGTATTGGGCGGCGGTTTGGTTGATGGCGCGGTCATCCTGCTCGGCGGCGACCCCGGCATCGGCAAATCCACGCTGCTGTTACAAACCATTGCCAAAATGGCGCAAAGTCGCAAAGTGCTGTACATTTCCGGCGAGGAATCCGCCCAACAAGTCGCCCTGCGTGCGCAACGTTTGGAACTGCCCACCGAAGGCGTGAACCTGCTTGCCGAAATCCGCATGGAAGCGATTCAGATGGCCTTGAAACAGCATCAGCCCGCAGTCGTGGTCATTGATTCCATCCAAACTATGTATTCCGACCAAATCACTTCCGCCCCCGGTTCCGTGTCGCAGGTGCGCGAGTGTGCCGCCCAACTGACGCGTATGGCGAAACAGATGGGCATCGCCATGATACTGGTCGGACACGTTACCAAAGACGGCGCGATTGCCGGCCCGCGCGTGCTGGAGCATATGGTCGATACCGTGCTGTATTTCGAGGGCGACCAACACTCCAACTACCGCATGATACGTGCCATCAAAAATCGTTTCGGTGCGGCAAACGAACTGGGTGTATTCGCCATGACCGAAAACGGTTTGAGAGGCGTATCCAACCCGTCCGCCATCTTCCTTGCCAGCTACCGCGACGACACGCCCGGCTCATGTGTTTTGGTTACACAAGAAGGCAGCCGCCCGCTTTTGGTCGAAATTCAGGCATTGGTCGATGACGCTCACGGCTTTACCCCCAAACGCCTCACCGTCGGCCTCGAACAAAACCGCCTCGCCATGCTGCTCGCCGTCCTCAACCGCCACGGCGGCATTGCCTGCTTCGACCAAGACGTGTTCCTCAACGCCGTCGGTGGTGTCAAAATCGGCGAACCCGCTGCCGACCTCGCCGTCATCCTCGCCATGCTCTCCAGCTTCCGCAATCGCCCCATGCCTGAAAAAACCGTGGTTTTCGGCGAAATCGGCTTAAGTGGCGAAGTCCGCCCTGTTGCACGCGGGCAAGAGCGGCTCAAAGAAGCGGAAAAACTCGGCTTCAAACGCGCCATCGTCCCCAAAGCCAATATGCCGCGCAACGCCAAAGAGTTTCCGAACCTGAAAATCTACGGCGTCAGCAGTTTGCAGGAAGCGATTGATGTTTGTCGTGACGGGGACTAAACCGTTTCGATAATCTGATTCAAAAAAACAATCATCTAAAAGGCCGTCTAAAAGTTTTCAAACGGCCTCTCTTTAAATTTAAATAATTTTGTTATATTATAACGAACGACTTTATTCTATCTTTTCTACACATCGAAAATCGGAGAGAAATCATGAAAAAAACCGCTTTGCTTATCGCATCTGCCTTCCTGTTCAGCACTGCCGCACACGCCCATCGCGTTTGGGTTGAAACCGCCCACACACATGGCGGCGAATACCTTGAAGCCGAATTGGGCTATGGCGAATTCCCGGAACTTGAGCCCATCGCCAAAGACCGCCTGCACATTTTCAGCAAACCCATGCAACTGGTGACTGAAAAAGGCAAAGAAAACATGATTCAAAAAGGCACATACAATTACCAATACCGCAGCAAGCTGCCGGTCAAAGACGGCAGCTACCTCGTTACAGCCGAGTACCAACCGACTTTCTGGTCAAAAAACAGCGCAGGTTGGAAGCAGGCAAGCATCAAAGAAATGCCTGATGCAAGCTATTGCGAACAAACCCGTATGTTTGGTAAAAACATCGTCAATGTCGGCCACGAAAGCGCAGATACCGCCATCATCACCAAACAAGTCGGCCAACATCTGGAAATCGTACCTTTGGACAACCCTGCCAACGTCCACGTCGGCGAACGCTTCAAAGTCCGCGTCCTCTTCAATGGCGAGCCGCTGCCTAACGCCACTGTTACTGCTACATTTGACGGCTTCGACACCAGCGACCGCAGCAAAACCCATAAAACCGAAGCCCAAGCCTTCTCCGATACTACCGATGACAAAGGCGAAGTCAGCATCATTCCATTGCGCCAAGGTTTCTGGAAAGCCAGCGTAGAACACAAAGCCGATTTCCCCGATCAAAGCGTGTGCCAAAAACAGGCGAACTACACCACTTTGACCTTCCAAATCGGTCATTCACATCATTGATTTTTCCATAACAAAAGGCCGTCTGAATAGTTCAGACGGCCTTTATTCATCCTATTTAAGGACGATGCGGCGCAAACTGCCATTGTCCCAATTCCAAATTCAAATCAAATAGGTTCAAACGGCCTATTGCCACACGGACCAAGCGTAAACACGGAAAGCCTGCTTTCGCCGTCATCCTTCGCACTTGACGGTTTTTCCCTTCCGAAATTTTGATTTCCACCCAAAAATCAGGCACGGACTTGCGCACGCGAATCGGCGGCACGCGCGGCCATAAAACATCCGCTTCGCCTTCTTCCAATACCCTGACCTCAGCCAGACGAGTGACAAAATCGCCCAAATCTACGCCACGGCGCAACAAATCCAATTTGGCTTCATCAGGAGAACCCTCCACCTGCGCCCAATAAGTTTTGACCTGCTTAAATTTCGGGTCGGCAATCTGCGCCTGCAAACGGCCATTATTGGTCAGCAGCAGCAAACCCTCGCTGTCCGTATCCAAACGTCCGGCCGGATAAAATCCCGGTTTCTCGATAAAATCCTTAAGGCACTGATGTTTTTCATGTGCAGAAAACTGGCAAATCACGCCATAAGGCTTGTTTAGAATAATCAAATCGTTCATTTCACACTTTCAGACGGCCTTGGATTCCAAGAAATTCCGGATAATAAAAAAGACACCGTATAAACGGTGTCTTTCATATTTGGCGGAGTAAGAGGGATTCGAACCCTCGATGCAGGTTGACCCCACATGCTTCCTTAGCAGGGAAGTGCCTTCAGCCTCTCAGCCATTACTCCTAAGGAAGACCGCAATATACGCTTTCTGCCCTCCTTCGTCAAGCATTGCCGCCTCAAACTTTCTTAACACCATGAAATCATTTAAATAAAAATATAATATTTTTTGCATCATCCTATTTTTATACTTCTTTCATATATGTTAAAATGATTCTGTTTTCTGTAAACCTTTTTTCACACCCCTTATTACAAAGGAGTTCGTATGTTACGTTTTTCTGCTTTGGTTGCCGTATCCGCCCTGATGCTTGCTGCTTGCTCACAATCCGGCAATTCCCAACCATCTACTTCCTCCTCTCAAACTTCTACTCAAAAAACGACTGCCGCCGGTTCTGCCTGCCGCAGCATGGGTGAAGGCCATAAAGTCAATGGCAAAGGTCAAAACGATATTTATATGTGTAAAGTCGATGTGGCTTTGAACTCTGCCGAAGCCAAATCCGCTTTGGATCCTAGCATCCGCGTTCACTACGGCAGCACATCCGGCGCAACTTTGACTTCCCGTCAAATCTCCAACTCAGTCGGCAAAACCCCTGATGAAACCTGCCAACGCGCATTCCTGAGCGCGGTTAAACGCTTCCAAAGCACTGCACATCGCAAAAAAGCCAAATCCGTTCACCTGGTTAGCTACTTTGACAAAGTAACCAAAGGCGGTAACGAGTACGAATGCCACATCGCTACATTCAACAGCCGTGTGGTTTTGAAAGGCAGCTTCCACTAAGCAATGTCAAAAATGCCGGACTTCAATATGAAGTTTGGCATTTTTCTATTTTATGGATACGACACCCCTTCACTGCCTACTGGCCGATCCGTCTTTTGTCGTCTGCTACGACCATGCGTCTCTAAACACAGCCGATTCACAACGTTTGGCTGCCACGCCGCAACTGGCGCAGCGTCAAGACTGGCAAGTCAGCCGCGCATTAAAACAGCAAACCGATTTACCGGCTGTATCGCTGAGCCACAGCCAAGGCTTTGCCGCTTTATTGTGTGCGCCTCAGCCCTTAACAGCCGGAGTCGATATCGAATTTATCCGCCCGCGTGATTTCAAAGCGCTATCGGCTTTGGTCTACACACAGGAAGAACAAGACTACTTGGAAACGGCAAACTGGCCGTCTGAAACGTTTTACCGATTATGGTGTTTCAAAGAAGCATTGATTAAAGCGGCGAATTTGGATTTCCCGTCAGACATGAAATCGGTCGGCTATGTTTTCGATTCAGGGCAACCCGTCAGTTTACGCGCAGGAAAGCAAACCGATTGGCGTGGCACAAGCGCGATTTTGGCGGATACGATGGCACTTGCCTGCGTTTGGAAGGGAAAAGCCGTCGCTCTGCAATGGCAGTTTTTCGGCTCACTCAAGCCCAATGATTTAACCGACCAGCAAACTATCTAACAACTGACAAACTAATAATAATCTGATTTAATTTACTGCACTTTTACTTATTCCACACACCAACAGCAGCATTTGCAAAAGGCCGTCTGAACGATGAATCTTCGCCTCCTAAAACGCCTCTATACTGCCCTTATCCTGTTTCTTACCCTGTTTTTGGTTTATGCCTTTGCTTCACAAACGCGTATCCAAACCGATTTGACCGCGTTGTTGCCAAGCGAGCAGCAACCCGATGCTTTACTGACGGCTGCAGATAAAGCCGCAGAAGCGCAGCTCAATTCGCAAGTTATTTTGCTTGCAGGCAGTACCGATGCCGAAACTGCTTTTCAGACGGCCTCACAAATTGCCGACGCATGGCGCAAAAGCGGCGTATTTGAACAAGTCGACAGCAGCATGACGCCGAATTTGGATAAAGTGCGGGTGGATATGCAGAAGCTGAGTTTGGCAGTTTTGCCGCAAGACGAAATACGCCTGCTGTTTGAGCAGCCGCAAGCCTATTTTCAGGCTCGGGCAGAAGCCGCGGCCAATCCGTTTGCCGCCCCCTCGCCTTTGTCTTTAGAACAAGACTGGCTGGGCTTCGGACGCTTTGTTGCCGACAAGGCCAATCCGCAAAGCCGTTTACAGTGGGACATGGACAACGGCATGTTGTTTGCCGAAGACAAAGGCAAAACTTGGGTATTTTTGCGCGGACGGCTCGCCGGCGGCGATCAATTTTCCGGCAACGATGCCCTCTTACCGCTGATGGCGCAAAGCCGTCAAATCGCTTCGGGAAACGGCGCGGAAACCTTAAGCGCAGGTGGCGCATTGTTCGCCGCCGTATCCAAAGCAGCCGCAGAAAAAGAAAGTCGGCTGATGAGCATAGTCGGACTTGGGCTGACCTTTGCGCTGCTGTTGTGGGTCTTCCGCAGCGGCCGCGTGTTTTTGCTGTCCTTGCCGCTGGCAGCCGGTATGTTGACCGGATTGGCGGTTGCATTATTAACCTTCGGCGAAGTGCATATCCTGACCATCGTCATCGGCACCAGCCTGGTGGGTATGTTGGTGGATTTCCCGTTACACTGGCTTGCTCCGTCGGTATTCGGGCCGTCTGAAAAGACCGTTTGGCAGGCTGAATCAGCAATGAAACATGTCTTGCCAAGTTTTGCCGTCAGCCTGACAATTACCGTCTTGGGCTACGCGCTGCTGTGGTTTACCCCTTTGCCTGTATTACGCCAAACCGCCGTATTTTCAGGCTTTGCCTTATTTGGCGCGTTTGGTGCCACCGTTTTATGGCTGCCGCCGCTGTTTCGCCGCTACCGTGCCAAAACCGTGCCTTTTGCCGCATTAACTGAAAAGCTCTATTCCTTGTCAGGCCGTCTGAAAAACCGCCTGCACAAACGCGGATGGTTAATCGTGGGCGGAATTTTGCTGGCAGTCGGACTGTGGCGCAGCGACTGGCGTGACGACATCCGTCAATGGGTCAATATGCCGACCGCGATGTTGGCCGAAGTACAACAAATCGGCCAGTTGAGCGGCACGGATTTTGGCGGCAAATATTTGGTGGCCGAAGCACAAAGCGAAGATGCCCTGTTGAAGAAAACCGCCGAACTCGGTCGCGCCCTGCAGCCCTTAATCGCGCAAGGCAAACTTTCCGGCATCCAATCGCCCGACCAATTCATCCTGCCGACAACGGAACAGCAAAAACTGCAAAACCGCCTGCGTGAATTGACCAAATTGCCTGATAGCTGGAAACCACTCACAGAAATCGGTATTCCGCGCAAAACAGTACGCGATGCCCTGCTGCAAGCTGCCGACACACAACCATTATCGCTTTCAGACGGCCTGAATACCGATTTGGCAGAGGCTTGGCGTTCCTTGTATTTGGGCGAAGTGGAACCAGGCCGTTTTGCTGCTGTCGTGCGTTTGAACGGCATGACCGATGAAGCCGCCGTACGCTCCGTGGCGCAACACGTCTCCGGCATACATTGGGCAGACAAACGCGCCCACTTAAACGAGCTTTTCCACCACACGCGCAATCAGGCCGCATGGTTGAAACTGGCTTCCTATGCGTTGGCATGGCTGCTTTTGTGGAAAATGTTTGGCTTCAAACGCGGCAGCAAAATCCTTGCCGTACCGCTGGCCGCAGCCATCTGCACCGTTGCCGTACTCGGTTTGGCCGGCATTCCCGTCAGCCTGTTTGCCATGTTCGGCCTGCTTTTAGTGTCCGCCATCGGCGTGGACTATGCCGTCTATGCCGCCACCGCACACCACAGCGCGCCGGCAAAATTAGGCGGTATGCTGCTTGCTGCTGCGACAACAGCCATTTCCTTTGCCCTGCTCGCCATCAGCAGCACGCCCGCTGTTGCCGCGTTCGGCATGACGGTTACCATCGGTGTGGCATTCAATATTTGGCTGGCAGGCACATTGTTGAAAAATTAGACAAAAGATGAAGGCGATTGAAGTTGAAGCGATATTTTTTTCAACTTCTATCGTCACGTTGTAAGAGGCCGTCTGAAAAACTTCAGACGCTAGTTTAAACATTTTTTTATCATTAAAATCAAAGGTATTTTCAAATGTCCGTAGAATTTGACGTTGCCGTTATCGGCGCAGGCCCTTCAGGTTCGGTTGCTTCCGCTTTGCTGAACAAACAAGGCTTTAAAGTTTGCGTATTGGAAAAACAACATTTCCCGCGCTTTGTCATCGGCGAAAGCCTGTTGCCGCATTGCATGGAAATGTTGGAAGAAGCCGGTTTTGCCGATGCAGTGCATGCCGAACCCAGCTTTCAATTTAAAGACGGTGCTGCGTTTTCATGGGGCAGCCGTTACACAGATTTCAACTTTACTGAAAAATTTTCAGACGGCCCCGGTACTATTTATCAAGTGCGCCGCGGCATCTTCGACAAAATCCTGATTGATGAAGCGGCAAAACAAGGCGTCGATGTCCGCTTCGGACACGGCGTAACCGCGTTTGACAACAGTGACAATGTGGCACGTTTGAGCGTTGCGACCGATACAGGCGAAAACTATGAACTGACTGCCAAATTCGTTTTGGATGCCAGCGGTTACGGTCGCGTCCTGCCCCGCCTTTTAGATTTGGAAAGTCCGTCCGAGCTGCCTCCGCGCCAAGCCCACTTCACGCATATCGACGACAACATCACCAGCCCGAAATTCGACCGCAATAAAATCCTGATCAACACGCACCCTGAACATCGCGATGTCTGGATTTGGCTGATTCCTTTCGGCGACAACCGTTGCTCCATCGGCGTTGTCGGCACGCCCGACAAACTGGCCGGCGAATCAGAAGCCGTGTTGAAAAAATTTGTGTACGAATGCCCGATGCTGGCGGAAATTTTAGATAAAGCCGTTTGGGAAAACGACTTTCCGTTCCGCTCTATCCAAGGCTATTCCGCCAACGTGAAAACCTTATACGGCAAACATTTTGCTCTTTTGGGCAACGCCGCCGAATTCCTCGACCCAGTCTTCTCCTCCGGAGTAACCATTGCCCTGCACTCTGCCAAACTGGCTGCCGATTTGTTGGGCAAGCAGCTCAAAGGCGAAGCTGCCGATTGGCAAACCGAATTTGCCGACCAACTGATGATCGGCGTGAACGCGTTCCGCACTTATGTAACCGGTTGGTACGATTTCCGCTTCCAAAATGCCATCTACGCGCCCAACCGCAGCCCTGAAATCAGCCGCATGATTTCATCTATTCTGGCAGGCTACGCTTGGGACACGAACAATCCATTCGTGGAAAAATCCGAGCAACGTTTGTCCACACTTGCCGCATTGGTGGGCGATTTGAAGGTAGAATAAGGACGAATGCCTTTCAGACGGCCGCGCCTAAAAACAGAACAGGCCGTCTGAAAATCTACCCTCATCATTAAATATTTTGACCGATAGATAAAACCTTATGCGATTTATCCCTTTGCTTGCCGCACTGCTGCTTTCCGCATGTACGACCTCGCTCCCCCATCCGCAAACGCTGCCACCGCTTTCCAAAGAAGGCCAATGGTTCAAACTTGAGCAGACCAATGCGGCGGGGCAAACCGTTCAAACCAATCTCTTGGCAGTCGAGCCTCATTCAGACGGCATCCGCTTTGTCCAAACCGATGCACTGGGTGCGCCGGTATCGCGCCAATCGGTCAGCACCAAAGGCTGGAAAAACGACGGCTTTGTGATGCCCAATGCCAGTTCGCGCCGATTGTTTGCAGCCCTGTTGCCGCTTTTGGCCGCCGAACAAGCCGCTACGCTTTACCCTGAAGCCCGCCAACAAAACGCCACCCACCAAGGCTTCTGCCCTGACGGCAAAGGCGCGGTGTTCAGCTACCGCGAGCGTGATTTGTGGTGTGTCGCCCACCATTCCGAACAATTCCTCATCGGCTTCCCCGACCAAACTTTCTGGACGGTCAGCCCGATTGCAGAAGACTAATTCATGAATACTCCTGTTTATCTCAGCCGTCCGGCACTGACCAGCGCATTGGGTAGCGGCTTGCAAGTTCATGCCGATGCCTTACTCACGCCGTCTGAAAACACGTCCCTGACTTTTTCAGACCAATGGGTAAAAGGCAAAACGTATGCTTTCGGTGCAGTCAAAGAAACCCTGATGCCTCTGCCTGACAGCATTCCCGAAGCGCATCGCAGCCGCAACAACCAGCTTATCCTTCACGCGCTTTCGCAAATAGACGGACTGATTCAGACGGCCATTGCCCGTTACGGCAAAGAAAGGGTCGCTGTCGTGACTGGTACGTCCACCAGTGGCGCAGATGAAAATATCCCTTTGTTCCAACACGTTGTCCAAGGTGGTGAATGGACGGATGTTCCGTTCAAACAGCTGCAACACACCATGGCTTCGCCCTCCGAATTTATCGCCCAAGTTTACGGTTTAGACGGCTTGCGCTATACCGTTTCCACCGCCTGCACTTCCGGCGCACGCGCCCTCATCAGCGCAGCCCGATTGCTTCGTGCCGGATTGTGTGATGCCGTAATTTGCGGCGGCGCGGATACGCTTTCTCCGCTGACGATTAATGGTTTTGCCTCTTTGGAAGTGCTTTCAGACAGCATCGCCAAGCCTTTTTCCTCCAACCGCAACGGCATCAATATCGGCGAAGCGGCCGCATTTTTCGTGATGACGCGCGATGCCGATTTTGACGGCGAAATGCAGTTGCTGGGCTATGGTGCAAGTAGCGATGCCTACCATATGTCTTCTCCCCGCCCCGACGGTTTGGGTGCAGCCCAATCCTTTCAGGCCGCTTTGGATAAAGCCGGCTTGAAAGCGGAAGAGATCGGCTGGATCAATCTGCACGGCACCGGCACGCAACACAACGACAGCATGGAAAGCCAAGCTGTTGCCGAAGTATTTGGCAGCCACACCCTTTGCACTTCAACCAAGCCGTCCACCGGTCACACTTTGGGTGCAGCCGGTGCGATCGAAGCCGCGTTTGCCTGGTTGATGGCCAACCGCCAATACAATCCGGAAGGCAAACTGCCGCCGCAACAATGGGACAACGTACCCGATTCCGAGCTGCCCAACATCGCTTTGACCGACGAAAACAGCCGCTGGCCGTCTGAAAAACGCATCGCCGCCAGCTCATCATTTGCCTTCGGCGGCAGCAATGCTGTTTTGATTATCGGATAAGTCCTTATATTTAGGCTGTCTTTTCAGACGGCCTTTTTCTTTTCCGCAACTTAAAAAACAATAACATCAAAACAACAACCAAATCCGCCGAAATATGCCATAATAGGCTTAGCACATTTCTTCTCGCGATGTGCCCGAAAAGAAAAACTTAACCTACATAGAGAATAATCCCATGACTAAATCCACCATTATCTATACCTACACCGACGAAGCTCCTGCATTGGCCACTCAATCCCTGTTGCCAATCGTGCAGGCGTTTACCCGCCATGCCGATATTGATGTCAAAACCAGCGACATTTCTCTCTCCGGTCGTATTTTGGCGGCGTTTCCCGAATACCTGACCGAAGCGCAACGCGTACCTGATGCGCTTGCCGAATTGGGCGAACTGGTGAAACAACCCGATGCAAACGTGATCAAACTGCCGAACATCAGCGCATCCGTACCTCAACTGACTGCCGCGATTAAAGAATTGCAGTCTAAAGGCTTTGCCGTTCCCGACTATCCTGCCGATCCTCAAACCGATGAAGAAAAAGCCGTGCGCGAACGTTACGACCGCATCAAAGGCAGCGCGGTAAACCCTGTCCTGCGTGAAGGCAACTCCGACCGTCGCGCGCCTAAGGCAGTGAAAAACTTTGCGAAAAAACATCCGCACAGCATGGGCGCATGGACGAAAGACTCCAAAACCCACGTTGCCACCATGCAAAGCGGCGACTTTTTCCATAACGAACAATCCGTTACCGTACCTGAAGCAACTTCCGTATCCATCGTATTCACCGACAAACAAGGCAACAAAAAAGAGCTGCGCGAGCCTGTTGCTCTGAAAGCCGGCGAAATCATCGACGCGACCGTAATGAGCAAAAAAGCCCTGCTCGCCTTCCTTGCCGAACAAGTGAAAGACGCAAAAGCTAAAGGCGTATTGTTCTCGCTGCACATGAAAGCCACCATGATGAAAGTGTCCGACCCGATTATCTTCGGACACGCCGTCAAAGTATTCTTCGCGCCTGTATTTGAAAAATTCGGTGACAAACTGGCTGCCGCAGGCGTCAATGTCAACAACGGCTTCGGCAACCTGCTTGCCAATCTGGACAAACTGGATGCGGACACCCGCGCCGCCGTTGAAGCTGAAATCGCTGCCGTTTACGCTGCCAACCCTGATTTGGCCATGGTTGATTCCGACAAAGGCATCACCAACCTGCACGTTCCTAGCGATGTCATCGTCGATGCTTCTATGCCTGCGATGATTCGTAATTCCGGCCGTATGTGGGATAAAGACGGCAAAGCGCAAGACACCAAAGCCGTGATTCCTGACAGCAGCTACGCCGGTGTTTACCAAGCAACCATCGACTTCTGCCGCGAACAAGGCGCATTTGACCCGACAACCATGGGTACCGTTCCTAACGTCGGTCTGATGGCGCAAGCAGCCGAAGAATACGGTTCGCACAACAAAACTTTTGAAATCGAAGCCGACGGCCAAGTTCAAGTCATTGATGCAGCAGGTAATGTCCTGATGCAACACGACGTTGAAGCCGGCGACATCTGGCGTATGTGCCAAACCAAAGACGCTCCGGTTAAAGACTGGGTACAACTTGCCGTCAACCGCGCCCGTCTGAGCAACACGCCAGCCGTATTCTGGCTCGACGAAAACCGTCCGCACGACAAGAGCCTGCTCGCCAAGGTTAAAGCCTATCTTGCCGAACTGGATACCGACGGCCTCGACATCCGCGTCCTCGCTCCTGAGGAAGCCGCTAAATTCAGCTTGGGCCGTCTGAAAAACGGCGAAGACACCATCTCCGTGACCGGTAACGTCCTGCGCGACTACCTGACCGACTTGTTCCCAATTTTGGAACTGGGTACCAGCGCGAAAATGCTGTCTATCGTTCCATTGATGAATGGCGGCGGTATGTTTGAAACCGGTGCAGGCGGTTCTGCACCGAAACATGTTCAACAATTCCTCGAAGAAAACCACTTGCGTTGGGACTCTTTGGGCGAATTCCTCGCACTCGCCGTATCGTTTGAACATCTGGCGCAAAAAACCGGCAACACCAAAGCCCAAGTCCTCGCCGACACTTTGGATGCAGCCACCGAAAAACTGCTTCTGAACGACAAATCGCCTAAACGCAAAGCTGGCGAACTCGACAACCGCGGCAGCCATTTCTACCTCACCCTCTACTGGGCGCAAGAATTGGCGGCGCAAGACAAAGATGCCGAACTGAAAGCCGCATTTGCGCCGTTGGCAGCCGCTTTGACTGCTGACGAAGCCAAAATCGTTGAAGAACTCTCTGCCGTACAAGGCAAAGCGGTCGACATCGGCGGCTACTACGCAGCCAATCCTGAAAAAGCCGCACAAGCGATGCGTCCAAGCGCAACCTTTAATCAGGCCTTGTCAGCCTTATAATTAAAGCAATAAAAGGCCGTCTGAACTTTCAGACGGCCTCAAAACCTTATGGAAACACAATGAAAAAAACCATTCTTTCTCTTACTCTCCTCATCAGCGCTCCGGCTTTATGGGCATTTTCCCCTGCCGAATTGGCACAAACCCTGCAAAAACCGCAAAACGTGCAAGGTAATTTTGTCCAACAACGCCAGCTCAAATCCCTCAGCAAACCCATGACCACCAGCGGCAGCTTTACCCTTGTCCCACAAAAAGGCCTGCTCTGGAAAATGCAAAAACCATTTGAAACCACCCTGCGCGTGCGTTCAGACGGCATCATGCAATGGAACGGCAGTCAATGGGTCAACCCAAATGCCAGCAAACTCAACGGCCAAAGCCGCCAAATCAAACTCTTCCTCGACCTTTTGGGCGGCAATACCCAGGGCTTGGAAAAACAATTTGATTTGAAATTAAACGGCAACGAGAAAAAATGGACGTTGACCCTGACTCCGAAAACCGCCATTACCCGCCAAATCTTCAACCGTATCGAAATCAACGGCGATACGCTGGTGCGTAAAATCGAATTGGACGAAAAGCAAGGCGACAAAACCATCATGCAGTTCAACCAAATCCAAACCGATAAAGCCCTAGACAGCTTTAGCCGTACCGCCCTCTAAATTGTCTATTCCAACAAAAGGCCGTCTGAAAATAGATTTCTGACAGCCTTTTATATTAATCGGCTGAAGGCTGCTGCCCTTTTCTTTCCGCCTTTCTGGCTTCGCGAATGGCTTTGAGTTCGGCCTCTTTCTGTCTGGCTTTTTTCAGCCAAGTTTCCCATTGGTTTGGCGTTTCCAGCGTGATTCTGCCGATTTTTCCTTCACGGAAATCAGTCAGGATATTTTCAGCAGCCTTTTGATAGTTAACCCGTCCGCCGCTCAAAACCGCACCACGTTTTTTAGCAATCCACTCCAACCAAGAAGTATCGTCCCAATGACTACTTGGATCTTTGTCGGCTTGATAGCGCTCTTGCAACAGGGCCAGATAATGGCGGCGAAGGTAATCCAAAAGCTCAAGCGCCACTTCTTCTTCGTCCAGCGCGTTGCGTCCGACTGCACCGCCGGCCGCAAGGTTGTAGCCGCCTTCTTCAACGATAATTTTTGGCCACAACATACCGGGGGTATCGTAAAGCCAGAAATCGTCTGCAAGGAAAAGGCGCTGTTCGGCTTTGGTAATACCGGGTTCGTTGCCGGTTTTGGCAGATTTTTTGCCGATCATACCGTTAATCAAGGTGGATTTGCCGACGTTGGGGATACCGCAAATCAGGACACGCAGCGGCTTCTCGATACCTTGGCGATGCGGAATCATGGCGCGGCAGGCTTGGGTAATTTTGCTATGCGCGCCAGTTTCGGAAGAATCAAGCGCAATGGCGCGGGTATCTTGGCGGCTGTTGTAGTGTTCGAGCCAAACTCTGGTACGCTCGGGATCGGCAAGGTCTTGCTTGTTTAAGATTTTGAGTTTTGGCTTGCCTTTGGACAACTGGGCAAGCAAGGGGTTTTCGCTGGAAGCAGGCATACGCGCGTCCAACATCTCAATCACCATATCAACGCTTTTAATGCGTTCGGCAATGGCTTTTTTTGCCTTATTCATGTGGCCGGGAAACCATTGGATAGCCATGTCTTTTTATTCTTTCTATTCGTATCTGAGGCCGTCTGAACAATTATTTTTTCAGACGGCCTCGGCATTTGGATAATCGGTCAATCGGGATTTAGAGGTTGCCATGCTCGTAGCTGTAATAACCTGCTTCATCCATACATTGCTCAAACGTCTTGGATGTATTTCCATTTTGAACTTGCGATTTGCAGGTATTGATTTGGCGGGAAACTTCAGCTTCGCTCGCGCCGGTGCGGTGCCAACGGTAAGCAGTGACAGGTTCTGTTGCACAGGCGGTCAAGATAAGCAGGGATAATGCGGTCAGACTGATTTTTTTCATGGTTTCTTCCTTTGAGGCCGTCTGAAACGGCAAGTTAGCGTCCTGCCAAGCTTTGTGCCTGACGATGGCGGACAAGGAGTTCGTAACGGCCTTTGAGGCGTTCGGCCAGTTTTTCCACAACATAAACGGAGCGGTGCTGACCGCCGGTACAACCGATGGCAATCGTCACATAACTACGGCTCTCTTGCTGCAGGCGCGGTAACCAGCGGCTAATAAAATGGTCGATGTCATCAACCATTTCTTGAGCCAACGGCTGCTGACCCAAATAATCTTGAATAGGCTTATCCATGCCGGTAAAGGGGCGTAATTCCGGATCGTAATACGGATTGGGCAGGCTGCGCATATCAAACATAAAGTCGGCATTGTTGGGGACGCCGTATTTGAAACCAAAGGATTCAAGAATGACCAGCAAACCGACACGTTCAATATTGAGCCATTGTTGCACAGCATAACGCAGCTGCTGTGCGTTCATTTTGGACGTATCGATGCAATATGCGATGTCTCTAAGCGGGAAGAGCCATTCGCGTTCTTTTTGCAGGCTTTCCAACAAAGTCAGATTATGGCCGGACAAAGGGTGTCCGCGGCGGGTTTCTGAGAAGCGGCGAACCAACACACCCTCTTCCGCTTCAATAAAGAGGACTTCGACTTGATGCCCTTCATGACGCAAATATTGGATTTGCTCTTGCGCTTCCTGAATATTGATACCGGAACGGATATCAACGCTGACACCAAGCTGGGTTTCTTCGCCGCGTTCAATATGGTACAACACCAGCGAAGGCAACATTTCCAAAGGCAGATTATCAACGCAATAAAAGCCTGAATCTTCGAGTTGTTTGAGGGCTACGGATTTTCCTGAACCGGATAAGCCGCTAATCAGGACGATTTTCATGGTTTTGTTCGTTTTCTTTGAGTTGTGTTTGATGGCGTTCGAGGAATTCTTTGGTGCTGTCTTTACCGCGCAATTGAAGGATGTAATTGCGCACTGCAGCTTCAACCAATACTGCTAAGTTTCGACCGATTGCAACAGGCAGGGTAACGGAACGGATGCTGACGTTGAGGATAGACTCTGTTTCGGTACGGATGCTCAATCGATCGAGTTGTTTCATGTATCCGTCGTCGGCCGGAACCAAATTAATAATCAGCTGGAGGATTTTTTTCGGACGGATGGAGGTTTCGCCAAAAATATGGCGGATATTGAGTATGCCCAAGCCGCGTACTTCGAGGAAATCACGCAGCATAGGCGGGCAACGGCCTTCCAGCATTTCTGGACCGGTACGGAAAAGTTCGACTGCATCATCGGCAATCAGGCTGTGGCCGCGCGAAATCAGCTCCAATGCCAATTCGCTCTTACCCAAGCCGGATTGTCCAGTAATGAGTACGCCCACTTCAAATACATCCAAAAATACGCCATGCTTGATGGTGGAAGTTGCCAATGTCCGTTGCAGATAAATCCGCAAAACGTCCATCAGGTGCGGGCTTTCCTGTTTGGAAGTCAGCAAGGGGATACTGTTGGTATGGCAATAATCGCGTAATTTGGGCGAAACCGGCAAACCGTTGGCGACGATGACCAAAGACATGGGAATGTCGAAAAGCTCGCCGAAATCATAGTTGAGTTCGCCCGATTCCAGACGGCGTAAATATTCGGCTTCGGCTACGCCGACAACTTGAATTTGGTTGGGATGGATAAAGTTTAAATGGCCGACCAAGGCCAAGACGGGTTTATCGGCTTCGACACCGATACGGTTGTCCGCGCCGGAATTGCCGGCAGCCCAAGCAAGTTCGAGTTTGTGCTGATTGTCGGAAAACAGGCGGCGGACAGATATGCTGGGCATGAATTACTCTTCGGTCAGGAGTGTGCGTACTTCTTCGGCAGAAGTCGCGGCCATCAATGCTTCACGGACGGCTTTTTGAGAGAATCTGCCGGCCAGTTTGGACAAGACTTCCAAATGTTCGCCGGTAGCGTTTTCAGGCACAAGCAGGATAAAAATCAGGGAAACGGGTTTGCCGTCGGGCGCATCAAAGGCGACCGGCTCTTTGGTGCGGATAAACGCACCGGTAGCTTTTTTCACGCATGCGTGACGGCCGTGGGGAATCGCCACCCCCTGCCCCAAACCGGTCGAACCAAGTTTTTCACGGGCAAACAGGCAGTCGAACACGTTGGTATTCGGTAATTCTGCTTCATTCTCCAGCAGCTGGGCGGCCTCCTCAAACAGACGCTTTTTGCTGCTGACTTCCAAATCCAAAACGATATGGGACAAAGGTAAAATTTCGCCGATCAGGCTCATGTGTATCTCTTTTAACTGTCGCAAAACAATGGGATTGTACCGATTGTCGGTGCAAATCTCAATCCTGAAGGCGTAATTTACACTCCTCCCGCTAACATTTTCCATGTTGTTTTTGATATTTTTTAACGAGCTAAAAATAATCCAACTGTTTGCTTATATTGAATTTAAAGTAAAAATTCTATCACTAGCCAAACTATGATTCAAATGAAAAGGGGTATGTCCGGCATACTCCTTTTCCCTTTTTTTCAGACGGCCCCAACCTCGTTTTTTAAAACAGTTTGGAAACCAAAAACAACCAAAAATAATGGCAGACCAATCCGCAAAACCACGCCAAGCCGATGCGGTTGTTGGCCAAAAACGTTTGGAAGCACAACTGGCGGTCGCGCGTACGGATGGCGGCATACTGCTGATACTGCCAATACGCGGTTATCGGCAATACCAACCAATAAGGCCAAGTTGCGCCGATTTTAATACCCAGCACCACCATCAATACGGTAAACCAAAAATGGCAAAGCATAGAGGCGGTAATATCGTGATGACCAAATGTGATTGCCGAAGTTTTAATACCGATTTTCAAATCATCTTCTTTGTCCGCCATGGCATAAATCGTGTCGTAAGCCAGCGTCCATAAGGCATTGGCGGTAAACATCAGCCATGCTTCGGGAGGCACTCGGCCTTGCACGGCAGCAAAGGCCATGGGAATGCCGAACGAAAATGCCAGCCCCAAATAAAACTGCGGCAACGGGAAAAAGCGTTTGGTAAAGGGATATGTGACGGCCAGGAACAAGGCCGGAAGGCTCATCAGCCAAGTAAAACGGTTGAGCGGTACCAAGCATAAAGCCGCCATCAGACACAGCATGACGGTCAAAAGCAGCGCTTCGGTTTTGGAAACCAAACCTTTGGCAAACGGGCGGTTTTTGGTACGCTCTACTGCGCCGTCAAAATTGCGGTCGGCAAAGTCATTCACAACGCAACCTGCGCTGCGCATCAAAAATGTGCCAGCGGTAAAGGCAATAAAAATATCCGCGTCAGGAACGCCTTTAGACGCAATCCACAATGCCCAATAAGTCGGCCACAGCAAAAGCAGGGTGCCGATGGGTTTGTCGACGCGCATCAGCTTGGCGTATATCACCATCCGTCCGACAGCGTAACGCGGTAGAAATTGTAGAAAAAAGCGCCTTATGTTCATTGATGTAATGTGTCGTTGTTTATGTGTCGATTCGGAAGGAAAGGCTTTTTAGAGCCTTAGCTCTTATTATAATTTATTGCCGTCTGAAATTAAACAGATATTAACGATTTAATTTATTGTATTATAACAGAATTATGACAAACATCGGTAATTGGTTTTCTTTTCAGGCGGCCTTATCGGTATAAATCCATTAATTTCAATAAGAAATATTCTGTTAATTCCAATGTTTCGCCGTTCCAATCGAAATATGAACGGCGCGCGGTAACAGGCCGTCTGAAAGACGGATGGTCGAAATCTTCAAAACGAAGAAACTCAAAATCCGAACGTTTCAACGGCAATGTACCGTCAAACAGGCGCTCGCCCAGAGGCTGCGTTCCGCAATCCAATAATTCTGTCCATAGACGGCTATCCGGTCGGCACGCACTTCTGGCTTGTATTACTGTTTCGCCGTCCAGTTTGAGCAAAACATCGCGCACAAAGATTTCGTCTCCATTTTCCACTCCCTTCGTCAAACCCAAATACACAGGCTCGACTGAAAAATCCTTACCTGAAGCGCGCAACGCAGCGGTTAGCGAAGAAACGGTCAGCAAATGTTCGGCCTTAGACGGCAGAAGACTTGAAGCTTCGGCATATGAACAAAGTGTGCCACGCGGTATATCAAACGCCATTTACCACCTCTGTTTTGGCCAACTCCTGCCATTTGGCTTC
>NZ_JBQCVF010000021.1:0-15691 GCF_051962515.1 Neisseria sp. P0009.S007
CGCCAGTCGTCGTAAAAACCGAGTGCGCCGGTAGCAAGCAAGACGCCTAAGAGAATCCAGATATAAGGATTTGCCCAGTTGCCCCACAAAATTGTGGACACGGTAATAGCGGTCAAAATCAGCGAGCCGCCCATGGTTGGCGTACCGTTTTTGATCAGGTGGGTTTGAGGGCCGTCAGTACGGACGGCTTGGCCGACTTTAAGCGCAGTCAGCTTGCGGATGGTCCACGGACCAAGCAATAGAGAAAACGCCAAAGCAGTCAGCGCAGCCATCACGGCACGGAATGTGGTGTATTGAAAAATATTCAGGCCGGTTAACCAGTTACTGAAATGTGCGAGCCATAAAAACATGGGGCTTCCTTTTTTGTTTTTGTTGTTACAGTGGGCTTATTGCCCAATTAAAAATAAATCGGTATGCCGTCTGAAATTTCAGACGGCCTTATTGAGTAAGATTATTTCTCTACCACGCAAATCGGATAGTTTCCGGGATTCTTTCCGCCGCCTAAATCCAAGCAGGTATCTTCATAGATAAATGCCTGTACTTTCATTCCGGCATAAAACGCGGCAATCAGCAAACCAGTCAATAGTAAAATCTTTTTCATATTTCAGACGGCCTTCTTAAGTTTTATTTTCTTGGGTCTGAAAATAATCCTTGGGATGTAAGCAAAACAAGCTGTAACAAATTGCAGCGCGAATAATGACATCCAACAATGGAAACCCGATTCTAGGGGAAACCAAATAACCGACCATATTGTAGACGATATACAGTATACAGCCATAACCTACGCGCCCAATCCTTACCTCTCCATAATCCAACAGCACTAACCAGCATCAATATCACTTGCACAAGCAAATGAAAATTTCCTAACCAAAATTCAAACCAACCCCAACGTCCTCTTGTGCTTTCGTATGCTTCGCTTATTGTCTCAAATCCTACATCTTTGATGTACTGCCACACTGCAACCGGCCATAAAACTGCTGCCACTACCATCATCCCAACGATAACCTGCAACAGTATAGGCCGTTTCCTTTTCTGTTCCATTTTCAGACAACCTCTTTATCCGTCAGTGCCTCGACCACTTCTTCCATCTTCATAAAGCGTGATCCCTTGACCAATACAGTAGCGCGTTCAGGCAAATCGTGGCTCAACACTTGAATCAGCGGATCTTTGTCAGCAAACCACAAACCTTCCGCGCCAAACGTTTCCGCTGCTTCAACGCTGTTGTCGCCGACAAAATATGCGGCCTCGATGCCTTTATCCCGTGCATACGCGCCAACTTCGGCGTGCATGGCGGCGGCTTCGTCCTCACCCAATTCGCCCATGTCGCCCATCACAAAAATACGCGGCGCAGGCATAGCAGCGAGCACATCAATGGCGGCTTTCATACTGTCGGGGTTGGCATTATAAGTATCGTCAATCAAAGTCGCGCCTTTAATGCCTTGCTTGATATTCAGACGACCTTTGATATTACTGAAATTTTTCAGGCCGTCTGAAACTTCGGCAAGGCTCAAACCTGCCGCCAAAGCCAGAGCAGCCGCCGCTACGGCATTATGCACATTGTGACGGCCGGGGACTGGCAACACCACGGCAACACGTTCATTGCCACGCACCAAATCAAATTCGCAGGACAACGGTTTCAACTCAATATTTTCTGCATGGACATCGCCACTGGCAACGCCGAAAGTCTGAGCATTCAATTGCGCAGTAGCAGCTTCAAATGTAGCGATATTGGCATCTTCGCACGGAATCAGCGCAATGCCGTCTGAAAGCAAACCTTCGTAGATTTCACTTTTTGCTTTAGCAATATCGCCGACGCCATCAAAACCGCAACCGACATGCGCGCGCAAAGCGTTATTAACCAGAGCAACATTCGGACCGGCAATTTGGGTCAGCAAAGACAATTCGCCAAAATGGTTCATACCCATTTCAATGACGGAGTAGCGGTGTTTTTCGTTCAGTTTCAACAAAGTCAGCGGCAGGCCGATATGATTGTTAAAATTGCCGGCAGTCGCCAACACAGCTTCATTACCGAATCGATGACGCAATACGCCGGCCAACATCTCTTTAACCGTCGTTTTACCGGAAGAGCCGGTAATGCCAAAGACAAACGGATTCACATTTTCACGCCACGCCTTCGCCAGTTTTTGCAAAGCCGCAAGCGTATCGTCAACCTTCAATGCGCCTTTCAAAGCCGCACAATCTTCGCGCGAAACCACAACTGCCGTTGCCCCTGCTGCCAAAACATCTTCAACAAAGTCATGCGCGTCAAAGCGCTCTCCGGCAAGCGCGAAAAATACGTCGCCTTCCTGAATATCGCGGCTGTCTGTAACAATACGCGAAACGGGTTGATTTTCAGATGGCATCGGAAGGCCGAGCGTTTGACAGATGAAATTTAGGTCTAGTGGTTTCATGATTGTGTTTCTTGTCCTTGTTCTACTTGTTCTAACGATTCCACATTTTTATCCGTATTTTGGGAAACCATTTTTAAATGACGATAATTACGTCCTGCCAGCACAATAAAAAGAATAGCGGCAAAATTTACACCGACAGAAAGCTTATTTACCGTAAGGCTGAACCATAGTTTCAATACACTATCTATATAAAATACAAAAGAAAATACATCGCTTGCAAAAGCAATTTGCAATAAGCATGGCATGTACACATATGTCATTCTCTTAAAACCGACTTCACGGAATTTAAACGCATTCCATGCTGCAGACAACGCCAACATACCCAAAATGAAAAGTAAAATCCCAAAAAACACAGCCCATGCTATGCTGTTAATCAGTCCTTGCACACTCTGAATTGATGCCAGAATCAACCAAACCACGCCCTGCACAAAAGTCAGCCATGCCATAAATTTGCCGCTTTTGGGCAATTTTTTATATTCAGGAAATGTATTGGAAAACCAACTTTTCATACTACAAATCACTTTCTCTTATCAACTGCCGATTTTCCCGTACTGCTGGTAATCGGAAAAACACAATACAATGGTTTTACCGTTTTGGCGGTAGGGGTGGCAAAGGCTGTAATTGCCATCTTTTGCCTCATAACGTATTTCATTTGTTTGTCCGGCAAATACCCTCTGCAAGTATTCACGCTCGCTCAGATTTGGGGCATAAAGATATTGCGTTTTGCTGATTGTTTCTTTATTGCCATTCCGAGTAACGACAAAACCATTATCATCGCCTACTCCCTGAGCATTGGGTGTCTGCTCATCAATCCCACTTAACTGGGAATCAGCTGAGAAAACCAAATAAACCTGTTTATTACCGATCGTATCCGGCACAATCACTGTAGCTGCTTTAAAGGCAGAATCTTCCTTCGACATCAGCTCAAGGATTAACGCTGCTTTTTTAATATACGCAAAATCAAAACGATAATCTGCCAACGCATTGATTTGCGATGGATTATCCTTGACGATACGCTCTAGAGATTGAGTCAAAATCTGACGTTTTTTCTGAACAGTCAGATAATTTCCACCAAATAACAGGGCTGCTAAAACGGGAAATACTGCCAACAACAAATATAAGGTTTTCCGGCCACCTTTGCTTTCTTCCTCTTGTCCTCGCTCGGCGATACGGGTCAAATTCAGCATGATGCTCAGTATCAAGGCACCCGCCATCACGGCAAAAATCCCAAAAATACTCATCAGGAAAATTTCCGTAATGTATTCACGGAATACCTTAAGCCCGAAAACATTGGATAGAATCAGAACAAATACCCAGTACACCAGCAGCACAACTGCCACCATACCGACGATATTCGTTGCCTTAACCAATTTCTTTGCGTTCATACTCTCAAATCTTGTTCAGACGGCCTATCTGTTCTGATTAATCAGCGGATACGGATTCACCGCGCCGTTCGGCAGATATACACCGTAATGCAGGTGGGCCGGTGTGGTTCTGGCATTGCCGGTTTTACCGACATAGCCGATGACCTGTCCTTCTTTTACTCGTTCATACAGGCGGATACGGGCAAATTTATTGAGGTGGGCATAGTAATGCCACGCACCCGGCCCTTGAATACCGATAACTTTACCGCCCAATCGGTTGCGCCCGATTTTGGTGACGATACCGGGCGTGGTACTGCGTATCGGCGTGTTTTTCTTAGCAAAAATATCCACACCTTCATGCCTTCGCCCCTGACTGCGCGCTGCGCCCCAAGTGTCGTCAAAACGCTTGCCTTTAACGGGATTCGGCAGGCTTTGCTCGACCGGAGGCTGTTGCGCCCTCAACTGCTCGATTTCGGCAGTAGGACGCGGAAGTTGTTTGGTTGTACAGCCTGCAAATAAAACTACGGCTGCACTGATTAATAAGGTTTTTGTCGGCATTTTCAGCATCAAATCGGTCTCCTTGTTGTTCAGACGGCCTTATTAAAAAGTCTTCCGAAACAAACAACTGTGATGGGTTTAATGGCTAACGTGCCGTAATGCGTGTGTCGTATTGCTTTTATTGTATATGTTTAAATCTTTTTCAGACGGCCTTAAGGTTTCGGGCCGTCTGAACATTTGCGATATGGCTTAACCGCGCTCTGCCAATGCTTTTTCTGCGATTTCAAAATCGGAGAAATGATGCTTCACGCCTTGTACATCCTGATAGTTTTCATGCCCTTTACCGGCAATCAGAATGATGTCGTTTGCGGCAGCCTGCTCAACCGCATAACGGATGGCAACGGCACGATCAACTTCGACGCGTTCAGGATGAGGCACGGCAGGCAAAATATCGTTGATGATGTCTTGAGGATTTTCCAAGCGTGGGTTGTCGCTGGTTACGACAACTTTATCGGCACCCTGCACGGCTGCCGCACCCATCAATGGGCGTTTGCCACGATCACGGTTACCTCCGCAGCCAAATACGCACCACAAAGCCGCGCCCTGTGGTTTGATTTCCTGCAAAGTGGAGAGTGCTTTTTCCAGTGCATCAGGCGTGTGGGCATAATCGACAACGACCAAAGGTTTGCCGCTGTTCATAATGCAATCCATACGGCCTGAAGCGGGACGGATTTTTGCCAGTACTTCCAAAACGTTATTGAGTGGATAACCGTTGGCACACAGCAAGGCAACGCAGGCGGCGAGGTTTTGCGCGTTGAATCGTCCGAGCAGACGGGTACGGCATTTTCCTTCGCCCCACGGGGTTTGGAATACGGCTTCCATGCCGTCTGAAGAAGCGGTGAAATCGGTAATACAAATATCGGCTTGCTCGCTGAAGCCGTAGCCGTAAACGGCTAAATCGGGACAGTCTTTTTTCAGACGGCCTACCAGTTCTGCACCGTATTCATCATCGACATTGATGATGGCGTGTTGCAGACCATGCCAGTAGAACAGGCGCGATTTGATAGCACCATAGGCTTCCATGGTGCCGTGATAGTCGAGGTGGTCGCGGGTGAGATTGGTGAAGATTGCGCTGCGAAATGGCACGCCGTTAACACGCGATTGGTCAAGGCCGTGACTGGAGACTTCCATCGCGGCGGCTGTTGCGCCTTGCTGGCGGAAGCGGTAGAGCAGGGTTTGGACATCGACGGGGGCGGGGGTGGTGTGCGTGGTTTCTTCCAATGCGCCCCAAAAGCCGTTGCCGACTGTGCCGATAATGGTGGTTTTTTCGCCCAGAAAATCAGCAGCTTGCGCCAGCCATTGTGTGATAGAGGTTTTGCCGTTGGTGCCGGTTACACCCCAAACTTTAAGGCCGTCTGAAACATTGCCGTAAACCTGTGCCGCCAACATACCGGCGCGATGTTTCAGATCTTTAATGCCTTGATTGGGAACATTCCATTCGGGATTCCATGTGAATTTGCCGTCATCATCCCAAAAAACAAAGGTTGCACCGTTGGCAATGGCGGCAGGGATATAGCTGCGGCCGTCTGTATATTCGCCCTGACAGGCAACGAAAATGTCACCCTGTTTAATTTGTCGGCTGTCTGAATGCAACAAACGCCCTGCTGCGTTTTCACACAGCAGAGGCGGAAAGTTGGTTTCAGCCAAGGGGGTTAACTTGCTGAACATAAACAATATCTCTTTGATTGTTTGGATTATGACGGTACTTTGACAGTAGCGGTATTACTTAAAGGCTTAGTCGGGGAAACGCCCAAGATGTTCAAGCTTCCGCTCATGACTTCTTTGAATACGGGACCGGCAACCACGCCGCCGTAATAGCCGTTGGCAGTCGGTTCGTCAATGGTAACGGCCACAATCACGCGTGGATTTTTAGCCGGAGCAAAACCGATAAATGTACCGACGTGCTTGTTGTCTACATAGCGGCCATTGACCAGTTTACGCGCCGTACCGGTTTTCGCACCTACGTCAAAACCATCCACAGCACCGGCAGTACCGGTACCGCCGGCTTCAGTAACGGAAACCATCAACTCGCGCACTTTTTTCGCAGTAGAGGCTTTGATGACGCGCTTGCCTTTAGGTGCAACCGCTTGTTTTTCAAAGCTGACCGGCAACAATTCACCATCATGGGTTAAGACAGTATAGGCACGCGCCAATTGCAATAAGCTTAATTGCAGGCCATAACCGAAAGACATGGTTGCCTGTTCGATTTTTTGCCATCTGCGCCAGCTTCTCAACAAACCTGCAGTCTCACCAGGAAATCCTGAATGCATACGCACACCCACACCTAAATCGTGATAGAAATCGTACATTTCTTTAGGCGTAAACATGGCAGAAAGTTTACTGGTACCGACGTTGGAAGATTTTTGCATAATGCCGCGCACATCCAAAGTAGGATAAACGTGGGTATCTTGTACGGTAGCAGGACCGATTTTGTAAGGCAGGGTGTTGAACGTATCGGTTGCATCCACTTTGTCTGAATCCAATGCTTTGGCAATGGTAAACGGCTTCATGGCAGAACCAGGTTCGATCATATCGGTTACGGCGCGGTTACGGCGCTGTTCGCTATTGGCTTGACCCGGTTGATTCGGATCGTAAGCAGGGCTGTTGACCAAAGCCAAAATTTCGCCGGTTTGCGCATCCAATACCACAACCGTACCCGCTTTGGCTTTGTGATAAGCCACAGCCTTGTTCAACTCGTCATAAGCCAGCGTTTGAATACGCTGATCCAAAGACAAAATCATGTCTTGGCCATTTTTAGGCACGCTGTTGCGTGGAGAGTCGAGGCTGTCAACGATATTACCTTTGTTGTCACGCAATACGACTTTCGCACCATCTTCACCGCGCAGACTGTCTTCACGGGAAAGCTCCAAGCCCTCTTGACCTTTGCCGTCGATATTGGTAAAACCGATAACATGCGCAAACAGATTGCCCATCGGGTAATGGCGTTTCAATTCTTTTTGGAATGCGATACCTTTAATGCCCAATGCTTTGATTTCTTCTGCTTTCTCGTAGCTGAGTTGACGTTTCAGATAGATAAAGCCTTTGTCTTTTTTAGACAATTTATTTTTCAAAACTTCAACAGGCACATCGGCAATGGCCGACAGTTTTTCTAACTGCTCGTCAGTCGGCATTTCCTCCATGCCGGAAGGCATGGCATACAATGATTCGGTAGGCGCACTCAACGCCAATGTAGCACCATTGCGGTCGGTAATCATACCGCGTGATGCAGGCAGCGGAAGTGTGCGCACAAAACGTTGGTCGCCCTGATTTTTCAAAAACTCATGCTGACTGGTTTGCAGATAAACCCCGCGCACCAACAGACCGGTAAATGCCAGCGCAACGGCACCCAGCACCAAACCAATACGTCCGTTACTTGTCAGCGGTTTTTTTGTTTTTGTGGTTCCAGACAGCATTTGAGGTTTATATTCGTTCTTAATTAACATGTTGGACTTCTCATGACTTAGCTGCTCAGTGAGCTATTAATTCCCGTAAACACCTTGAAAACAAGGCTATATTCTTATTTTTTGCGTTCCAGCATAGCCGTATTATGCGCACCCGGCGGAAGCAGATGTTGCTTTTCGGCCGCCACTTTAATCAGTTTGTGGTTTGCCAATCTTGCTTGCTCCAGTTTCAAGCGCGCGTAATCCTGTTCCAACTGAATTTCCCGCTTTTGCGCCTTATCCAACTCGATAAAGTGCAAGCGCGACTGGTTTTGCTTAAACACTACGGCAAAGGCAGAAACCGTCACCAAAACCAGTAATAAAATATTCAACTTACCCATTTCAAACTTTCAGACGGCCTGTCAACAGAAACATCCCTTGCGACAATGCCGAAACGCTTTCCCTAGTCAACAACCGAAAATTCGCCGCTGCTGCGCTCCGCCACACGCAAAACTGCACTGCGCGCACGCGGATTGGTTTCAGTCTCTGTCGAACCCGGTTTGATTGCTTTGCCCACAGCCTTCAAAGGCGGTTGAGGCAAATCCGCTTCCTTGACCACCGCCCAACGGGGCAAAGGCGCATGTTGCGAATATTTTTTAATAAACTGCTTCACAATTCTGTCTTCCAGCGAATGGAACGCAATGACGGCCAAGCGTCCACCCTCTTTCAGACGGCCTGCAACCTGCGGCAAAACTGCCTCTACCTCTTCGAGCTCGCGGTTAATAAAGATGCGAACTGCTTGGAAGGTGCGCGTAGCAGGGTCTTGTCCGCGCTCACGAGTACGGACGTTTTGCGCCACAAGCTGCGCCAGCTTGCGGGTTGTATCGATGGGACTCTCCTCGCGTTGCGCAACAATGGCGCGCGCAATCTGGCGACTAAACCGCTCTTCACCATAATTCTTAATTACCTCGTGTAAATCCTGTTCGGATGCGGTTGCAATCCATTCTGCCGCAGACATCCCGCGAGTCGGATCCATCCGCATATCCAACGGCGCATCAAAGCGGAAACTGAATCCGCGGCTGCCATCGTCAATTTGCGGCGACGAAATCCCCAAATCAAAAAGCGCACCGTCAATCTTATCGATGCCCAATTCATCCAAGGCCGTCTGAAATGTTTCAAAACCATTGTGTACGACACTGACACGTTTATCTTGCACCGCCAGCTCATTGGCTACCGCAATCGCCTCAGGGTCTTTGTCAAAAACAACCAAACGACCCTGCTTGCCCAAACGCGACAAAATCAGCCGGGAATGCCCTCCCCTGCCGAACGTACCGTCCACATAAATCCCATCTTCACGGATTGCCAACGCATCCACCGCCTCATGCAACAAGACAGTAACATGCTGATAATTTTCAACTTTACTCACAATTGCAAATCCGTTTGACTCAATTGGAAAGCCAATTCATCAGGATCGATATCCAAAGCCTGATTCATTTCCTCTTCCCAATGTTCGCGGCCCCACAACTCCATACGGTTTGCACGGCCAACCAAAGTAACTTCTTTTTCAAAATCTACGCGTTTGCGCAGATTGGCCGGAATCAAAACGCGTCCGGCGCTATCCCACTCCAAAATCTCCGCATTGTGCAGCAGCAAATTCTGATACCGTTGCAAAGCTTCATTGCCGGCCACTTTCAACTTCAAAATCTGCTCGGCTTTTTCTTCCCAAACGGGCTCGGGGTACATCAATAATTTTTTTCGGGAATCCAGTGTGACCACAATTGCAGGCGTATAACGGCGCAGCAAAATATCGCGGAATTTGGCAGGAATAGCCAACCGCCCTTTACTGTCCATACTCAATTCATGAGCACCGCCAAACACATTACACCCCAAATTCGATTAAAATAAAACTAGAGTGGGATTAAAAATCCCACCTTCCTAAAATATTTCGTCTTCACTTCTACGGAACACTTTTTAGGAAAAAGTAACCACTTTCACCCACTATGCCCCACCAACCGACACTATAAGAAATTTTGGCAATCAGGTCAAATCAACCCTTTATCTGAAATGAAACACTAAACACTTAAAATTCAATAGCTTATATATACAAAAATGCATGACAAATTAATATGCTAGCCATTTTATATGGCATAAAACACCATATCTAGTATTGTTTATGTTTTTAAAATACTACATATAGTATTTTTACACCAGATTACCACCCCTCTCACAAGGGGCTATAATATACAAACAAATTCAAATTTTTTACATTATCTAACAGTCATGAAGCCACAACTCCCCCTTCCTTCCACTGATGCACAAGCCTCTTCAGCACACCTGACGAAGCTCATAAAAAACGAAATTGAACAATATCAAAACTGGATACCCTTCTCCCGTTTTATGGAGCTTACCCTTTACACACCTCAATACGGTTATTACAGCGGAGGCAGCCATAAAATCGGTACGGATGGCGACTTCATCACTGCCCCTACCCTTTCTCCCTTATTCGGACAAACCCTTGCCAAACAACTTGACGAATTACTGCCGCAAACAGCAGGCAATATCTATGAATTTGGTGCAGGTACAGGTCATCTCGCTACCACACTCTTGCAAAACTTTTCAGACGGCCTGAATCATTACTATATTATCGAGCTATCGGCAGAGCTTGCAGAGAGACAACGCCAATATATTCTTGAACATACTTCCCCTGAAGCAGCCGCCAAAGTCATCCACCTTACCGCATTACCTGAACACTTTGATGGCATTATCATCGGCAACGAAGTATTGGATGCCATGCCGGTTGAACGCTTAATTTATCAAGATGCAGGGTTTCAACAAATTGGCGTCAGTTTAGAGAATGACGAGCTAATCGAAGCCATCAGACCATTGGCCCAAGCCGAACTGATACAAACAGCCTCCTTGTACTTCCCTCCCCTCCCTTCATACACAAGCGAGCTGCATCCGACACAATATGCCTTTATCCAAACCCTGGCCGCCAAATTGCAGCGCGGCGGCATGATATTTATCGATTACGGCTTCGATGCCGCTCAGTATTACCACCCGCAACGTAAAGAAGGCACATTTATCGGCCACTATCGCCATCACACTATCCACGACCCATTTTTCAATATCGGCCTGACCGATTTGACTGCACACGTCAATTTCACCGATATTGCACGCGCTGGCACGGAAGCAGGTTTGGACTTAATCGGCTACCTGCCCCAATCCTATTTCCTGCTCAATCTCGGCATCACCGATTTGCTGGCACAAATCGGCAGCCCAGATTCAGTTGAATACATCCAAGCAGCCGCCGCAGTACAGAAACTGATACATCAGCACGAAATGGGCGAACTTTTTAAAGTGATCGCTTTTGGCAAAAACATCGATATCGACTGGGTAGGCTTCGGCCACGGCGATATTTGCCATAAACTATAGTCTGACAACCTACTTTTTATTTTTTAAAAACAATAAGAAATAAAAAAAACCAAAATTAGCGCTTGCCAAATATTCAAAAAAAACTATAATAGCGACTTCACGAAACGGCGAATTAGCTCAGTCGGTTAGAGCAGAGGAATCATAATCCTTGTGTCCGGGGTTCGAATCCCTGATTCGCCACCAAATTTCGGGGGTATAGCTCAGTTGGTAGAGCGCTTGCATGGCATGCAAGAGGTCAGCGGTTCGATCCCGCTTACCTCCACCACTAAACAAAAAAGCTCTTGTTAAACGCAAGAGCTTTTTTGTTTGGCTTAATTAATAACTGATTGCTCATTAATTTTGCCATTTCAATACCCAATCAATAAAGGCCGTCTGAAACATTTCAGACGGCCTTTTATCTTTTAATTACTTCACAAGCTTCAATACTTTTTTCGGTTTTTCTTCCGTAGATTCAGCTTTTTTATCTTCGGCCACTGCAGCTTCGATAGAAGCAGGCTGATATGGTTCTACTTCAAACCCCATACCCTCTCCACTTTCGCGGCCAAATATACTGACAATATGACCGACCGGAATCCAAATCTCGTGCGCTACGCCGGAAAAGCGTGCAGAAAAATTGACCCACTCGTTGTCGATATTCAAGTTATGGCTGGCAGTAGGGCCAATATTTAAAACAATCTCATTGTCGCGTACATACTGCATCGGCACACGGGTATGTTCATTTACCCAAGCCACAATGTGCGGTGTTTGGTTATTATCCAAACACCATTCATACAAAGCACGCAATAAATACGGTTTGGTTGAAGTTGCCATAGATCCGTCCTTTAACGACGCATGGCTTTTTCAGCCGGCGTTAATGCTTCAATAAAGGCTTCGCGTTGGAAAATACGCTCGGCGTACTTCAGCAAAGGCGCAGCAGATTTACCCAGTTTGATATCGTAATAGTCCAAACGCCATAACAATGGAGACAAGGCAACATCAATCATAGAGAAGTCGTCGCCCAAGATGTATTTGTTTTTAGTAAAAGACGGTGCCAACAGTGTCAAACCATTGCCAATGGCTTCACGCGCTTTAGCTTGTTCTTTATTGGTAGATTCAGGGTTTTCCAACACTTGCACCAAGCTGAACAATTCTTTTTCCATACGGTACAGCACCAAACGGCCGCGACCGCGCATAACAGGATCACCCGGCATCAATTGAGGATGAGGGAAACGCTCGTCAATGTATTCGTTGATAATGTTTGATTCGTGCAAAATCAGATCACGCTCAACCAAGACCGGTACTTGGTTATACGGATTCATCAAAGCCAAGTCTTCAGGTTTATTGAACACGTCCACATCTTTGATTTCAAAATCCATACCTTTTTCATACAACACAAAACGGCAACGTTGGCTGAATGGACAAGTAATACCCGAATACAAAGTCATCATAATCTTCTACTCCTGATCAATCTTTTCAGACGGCCTTAAGCCTTATAAAAATTCAGACAGAATTATATATAATTTCAAACACTTAATCCAGAAATTTCATATATCACATTGTTTATATTAAGTAATTTTAAAATTTACATTATTTCCGCATAAACCAATTTCACAAACAAAAAAGGCAAACCTGAAACAGGTTTGCCTTTTTGATTCAAAAGAATTAATGAACGTCTTTCCAGAATTCTTTTTTCAGGAAGTACGCCAATGGCAACATTACGGCGAACAGGAATGTCAAAACCATGTAACCGATACGGTGGCGTTGCAATTGAGCAGGCTCACCCATGTATACCAGGTAGTTTACCAAATCGCGCACATAAGCATCGTACTCTTTTTGGATTACTTTACCGTTAGGCAGACGACGGCTGTGCAGACCGGTAGATTCCCAATACAGTTTAGGAGTCAGGTTGCCATGCTCGTCTTTAATCATAACGGGCTGACCTTTGGCATCCAACTCAACGGCTTGAACACCTTGTTGCTCCCACAATGGGTGAGGCATACTTGCGCCGGCCAAAACTGTATTGTTCCAACCGTTCGGACGAGTTGGGTCTTTATAGAAACCGCGCATATAAGCGTACAGGTAGTCTGCACCTTTAGAACGAGCAATCAGGGTCAAATCCGGCGGAGGCGCACCCAACCATTTGGAGGCATCTTTCGGATCCATTGCCGCTACCATTACGTCACCAACGTTGTCTGTTGTGAACATCAGGTTTTTCTTGATTTCATCTTCAGTCAAACCAATATCTTTCAGACGGTTGAAGCGCATACCGCTTGCAGAGTGGCAAGACAAACAGTAGTTTGTAAAGATTTGCGCACCGTGCTGCAGACTAACTTGGTCACGCAGGTCGATATCGACTTTTTCGTAGTGTCCGCCGCCGCTAGCGACGGCTGCACTCATAGGCACTGCCAGCAATAAGGCAGCAAACCAGTTTTTCAGAGTTTGTTTCATTTTCGCTGCCCTCATCAGATATTGGTTGCAAACAAGTAAGCACCAACAACGGTAATACCGACGTAAACAAAGAACATAATTTTTTGTTTAGTAGTGCTCATGGTTACGCGTTCAGGAACTGGTTTGTTGGTATCCAGTTTGGTATAGAACGGCATACCCAAGAAGAATGCAAAGTAGACGAAAGACAGGATACGTGCAACCAAAGTACGAGTATCAGTTGCTACCATTGCACCCAAAATACCCAAACCGATGAAGGCAATGATGAACAGAACCAACGCAGTTTTGAAGATTGGGCCGCGATAGCGGACAGATTTAACCTCGCCTTTATCCAACCAAGGCAACAAGGCGATCAGGACAACTGCTGCACCCATACCGATTACACCCCATACCTGAGTACCGGCAAAGGAAGGAATCGCACGCAAAATTGCGTAGAACGGAGTGAAGTACCATACCGGCGCAATGTGAGGAGGTGTTTTCAGCGCATTTGCTGCATCGAAGTTTGGCGCTTCCAAGAAGTAGCCGCCGCCTTCAGGTGCAAAGAACAACACAGAACAGAAGACAATCAGGAATACAACAACACCCAAGATGTCTTTAACAGTGTAGTAAGGATGGAATGGGATACCATCGCGTGGAATACCGTTTTCGTCTTTGTTTTTCTTGATTTCAACGCCATCAGGGTTGTTAGAACCCACTTCGTGCAGGGCGATGATGTGAGCCACAACCAAGCCGAGCAATACTAGAGGTACTGCGATAACGTGCAGGGCGAAGAAGCGGTTCAAAGTAACGTCGGAAACGTTGAAGTCACCGCGGATCCAAGTGGACAAATCAGGACCGATAACAGGGATGGCGGAGAACAGGTTAATAATTACCTGCGCACCCCAGAAGGACATTTGACCCCAAGGCAACAGGTAACCCATAAAGGCTTCTGCCATCAATGCCAAGAAAATCAGGGAACCGAAAATCCACACCAATTCACGAGGTTTTTTGTATGAACCGTAAATCAGACCACGGAACATGTGCAGATAAACGACGATGAAGAAGAAAGATGCGCCGGTGGAGTGCATGTAGCGGATAATCCAGCCGCCGGACACGTCGCGCATGATGTACTCTACTGCGGTAAAGGCAGCAGGCAGATGGTAGGCGTTAAGGTTGCCGTCCGGTTTGTAGTTCATGGTCAGGAAAATACCGCTGACGATTTGAATTACAAGGACAAGCAGGGCCAAAGAGCCGAAGTAATACCAGAAGTTGAAGTTCTTCGGCGCATAGTATTGAGCCAAATGCTCATTCCACATTTTAGACAGAGGGAAGCGAGCGTCCATCCAGCCTAACAATGCTTTTGCTTTGCTATTGGTTTGGTTTGCCATAATTATCGTTCCTTATTTTTAGTCTTCGCCCACCAAAACAGTTGTATCGCTCAGATATTTGTAAGGCGGTACAACCAAGTTGGTCGGTGCAGGAACACCTTTGTATACTCGGCCTGCCATGTCGAATTTCGAACCGTGGCACGGGCAGAAGAAGCCGCCTTTCCAGTCTGCGCCCAAATCCGCAGGGGCAACGTCGGGACGGTAAGTCGGAGAGCAACCCAGGTGGGTACAGATACCGATAGCGACGAGGAGGTTCGGCTTGATCGAACGGTGCTCGTTTTTAGCATATTCCGGTTGCTGATCCACTTCGGAATTAGGATCCGTAACTGAGCCATCCAAACTTTTCAAGTCTTTGAGCTGTTGATCTGTGCGATTGACCAGCCAAATCGGTTTACCCTGCCATTCGGCAGTCAGCATTTGGCCTGCTTCGATTTTGCTGACATCTACTTCGACAGCAGCACCGGCAGCCTTAGCTTTCTCCGATGGGAAGAAGCTGGCCACGAAAGGCGTAGCTACGCCCAGAGCCGCCACACCGCCTGCACCGCAAGTAGCCAGTGTCAGAAAACGGCGGCGGCCGTTGTTGATTTCTTGATTATCCATTATTCAGTCGTCCTAAAATTTTGGGAATACCGAGCCATTAAACAGCGTAATTCTACCTAGTTTGTTGTAATACTCAAAGCATTATTTAAAATAAGGTAAAGTTTTTATGATATTGCTCAATACTCAGGCAGGGTTGTTTTCATCAAAGTGAACCA
>NZ_JBQCVF010000021.1:15791-23789 GCF_051962515.1 Neisseria sp. P0009.S007
GTCTCATCGCACCAAGCCAGAATTTCGCGGCGTAAAGCCATATTCCGCTCCTTATATCTATCTTCAAAAACAGCTTCGCATTCTAACCGCAAAATCTGTTTATGCCTCAAATTCTTACATTCCGATTTCAGCAATCATTCCCAACATTAATCATTTGCACATCATCATGAATTATTTTAATATACACCACCTTACCCACAGGCCGTCTGAAAACACATGGACTCTATTATCGAATTGCGTCATCTCAAAACCTTGCTGGCTTTAGAAGAAACCGGCAGCGTTTCCCTTGCCGCCAAACGGGTTTTCCTGACCCAATCCGCCCTGTCGCACCAAATCCGCGCCTTGGAAAATTATTACGAAACGCCGTTGTTTGAACGTAAATCAACACCTTTGCGCTTCACGCCTGCCGGTATGCGCCTATTGCAACTGGCGCGTGAGCTGTTGCCGCAGGTTGCCGCCGCCGAACGTGATTTGGTGCGGATTATCGAAGGCGAAGCGGGCGAACTCAGGCTTGCCGTCGAATGCCACACCTGCTTTGACTGGCTGATGCCTGCCATGGGCGAATTCCGCCCCTTATGGCCGCAAGTTGAATTGGACATCGTTTCCGGTTTCCAAGCTGATCCGGTCGGGCTGCTGCTGCAACACCGCGCCGACCTTGCCATCGTTTCCGAAGCCGAGCCGCTCAACGGCATCAGCTACCGCCCCCTATTTGCCTATGAAATGGTCGGCATCTGCGCAGAAGACCACCCGCTTGCCGACAAAGACGTTTGGGAAGCGGAAGACTTTATCGACGAAACCCTGATTACTTATCCCGTCCCCGACGAAATGCTGGATTTGCCCAAAAAAGTGCTGCTGCCCAAAGGCATTAATCCGCCGCGCCGCCACAGCGAGCTGACCATTGCCATCATTCAATTGGTTGCCAGCAAACGCGGCATCGCCGCCCTGCCCTATTGGACGGTCATGCCGTATTTGGAAAAAGGCTACGTCGTCCACCGCAAAATCACTTCAGACGGCCTGCAGAGCAAACTTTATGCAGCCATTCGTACGGAAGATGCCAACAAAGGCTATCTGGACAACTTCTGCCAAATCACGCATGACCGCTGTTTTGCCGACTTGCCGGGCTTGAGCGAATTGGAAATGTAAACTTGAAACAATCAAAAGGCCGTCTGAACAATTTTCAGACGGCCTTTTTTAATATACACAAAAATCTCACTGCTTCTATTCGGATTCATCCGAACCCAAACACGCCGACAAATCGATTTCAGACGGCCATGTTTTATCAGGCGCAACCCGAATATCGAAATGCTCGCCGCGATAGTCGAAAACCAAACGCCAAGCGTGCAAAAACAGATATCCCGCCTCATCGCCGCCATACAGCGTATCGCCCAAAATCGGACTGCCTATGCTTTTCATGGCCACGCGCAGCTGATGGGTTTTGCCTGTAAACGGTTGCAACACAAACAGGCGCAAACCGGGCTTCAGGCTTTGGCTGCTGAAACGGGTAACGGCAAAATTATCCTCGTCTCGCGTCAGCTTCCATGTACCGCGGCGCGAACGCACCATACCGCCTTTCACCCAGCCCTGCTTTTTCGCCGGCTTGTGCGTACCGAGTGCCAAATAAGTTTTACGCATGGTTTTTTCGGCAAACTGCGCCGACAAAGCGGCCGCGCTGTCTCGGTTGAGCGCAAGCAGCAACAGGCCGCTGGTGGCTTTGTCCAAACGGTGAACCAGCCACACGCGTTCAACGCCGAGCTGCTGCGCCAGCGAAGCGGTCAGGCAAACATCTCCTTCCGATTCGCTGTGCACCGATACGCCGCAAGGCTTATTAATGACCACAAAATCTTTGTGTTCAAAAACAATGTCCCACATTTCAGACGGCCTTCAACACGATACCGTCGCCAAGCAGGGTCAAAATACCCAGCAGGCAGAACAAGATACATGCGGCAATGCGCACTGCTTTGGCCGGAATCTTGCGCATCAGCATTTCGCCCAAATACACGGCAGGCACAGAAGCAATCATCAAACCGGCAATACTGCCGACCACGACCAGCAGGATAGATTGGTATTTTGCTGCCAAAAGAACTGTTGCAATCTGCGTTTTATCGCCGATTTCAGCCAAGAAAAACAGGACAACCGTCGCCGTAAATGCGCCGTATTTCAGCCACTTACCGTCAGGATCTTCGTCTTTGTCCGGCAATAGCAGCCACAATCCAACCGCAATAAAACTGCCGCCAACCACCCATTTCATGACTTCGGGCGAAATAGCGGATGCCAGCCAGACACCGAGTGCGGCTGAAACAAGATGGTTCAACAGGGTTGCAATAAAAATACCGGCAACAATCGCGTTTTTGTGGGCAAAACGTGCAGCCAAAAAGAGTGCGAGCAATTGCGTCTTATCGCCGATTTCGGCAATGGCAACGCCCAGCGTCGAGGAGAAAAAAGCTTCCATGATTTAAGATACTCAACCGAAAAGCGGGCAAACAAAAAGCGCTGTGCATACCGCCCGCAAGGGTATGGACAACGCTTACGTCTTGCCTGTCTTCCGATAAAGCAGAGAAGATACCGCTGCCACGGCCGCACAAGCCGATTATGTTGACAACGGTTTCGGCATTGCGCCGAATGGCTACTCCCGTAAGAGTGAAGCGCGAATTGTAAGGCAAACCATGGCTTGAAGCAACAGAAAGAAAAACAAAAGTCCGCCTGAAACCTGATTCAAGTAGGTTTCAGACGGCCTGCGATTACTTGCCGCATACTTCAAATTTACGGCCGAATCCTTTGCCATTGTATCTGCCAAAACCATGCGGCATATCGTTTTCAATCACTTTAAACAAACCCGGGCTGGCTGCAACCCCTTCAGGCATATTATCCGGCAGGGCCTGACGCATCTTGGCAGTAGCGGCTTTAAAATCTTCCATATTGCGCCAACGGGCTACGTTGACCAAATGATATTTACCGTTTGGATCTATATTTTGGTGCAGGCGCGTAGCTATATAGCCTGGCTGGGTTTTCAAAAAATCACGCGCTTTTTGCCAAGAAGCCAAAGCTTCGGCTTCTTTACCCTGCGGCACTTCAAAAGTATTAATGAGGACAACACTGTTTTGAAAGGCTTCACATTTTTCCTGCCACTGTTTGGCATTTGCAGTACAACCGACAGCGACAAAGGCAGTGGCGGCAGCGGCAATCAGAGCTGTTTTTTTACGGATATTCATATGGATAGTTCCTTATAGGTTTGAATTGATGTGAGATATTTAAGCTCTTCCGAACATTCGGGGCATTACGGATTCGCCTTTGATGTAGTGGTAAACGACCATGCCGATATGTCCCAGAGACAAGAACAGCAACGAAAATGCCAGTGCTCCGTGAATCTGTCCTTCCTGAGTAATTTGTCTCATAACACCTGTGACTGGAACGGCAAGCATCAGGAGATACATTGCCCAATGTCCAAATTTGGCAGCCATACTGCCAACCGGTCGATTTCTGGACTGGCGGATTGCCCACATCACACGCCAAGCAGACAATATCAGCAGAAGAAAGCCAACCGCTTTATGAGGATTAGTCAAAAACTTCAGACTTTCATCCATATTCCAAGCAATGGCGGTTGCAAACATAAACAGATAGCAGGCCGCCATAGTCCAATGCAGAAAGCGGGTTGTAATGCCGTAACGTTGCGGAGTATCAGGTTTCATGATGTTTTCTCTTAAATTAACAATTAAATGGATTTCAATTTGGGTTTACGGATAGAAAATCCGTCTTTCATGCTCAGTCCCAACAGCGTCAGATTAGCCATACCGGCAATCAGTTCTACGATTTGAACGATATAAAACACGCTGTCAAACTGTCCTGCGGCGGCGCGGCTGTTTAAGAAAAACGCACAAGGCAGCAAAATCAGCATTCCGTTGGCAGCGATAAACGGCATGCGTCGGCGTTTCGCGGCAATCGCAGTATGTTTGCTTTTCCCACCCATTTTCATGCCTGTTGCACCTGCAACTGCCATACAAGCCATCAACCCGAATAGCGCATAAACAATGGTTTGTTTTACGACAACGATGGTTTCATGCGAGCTGAAGAGTTCGCTTAATACGGTACTGATCCAAAATGAGGCGATGAATAAACATGTACCTGCTCCTGCCGCAGCATGGATTTTGCGTAAAGTATCGCGGTTCATAATATTTCCTTTGAATGTTTGAGATAGGCCGTCTGAAATTTATATAGCAAGCTATTAAATTAAAATAAGCATAGCTTGCTATTAATTAACATAGCAAGCTATATTTGTGATATAATCCGCAACAACCTGATTTTAAAGGAAACAAAGTGAACGAAGTTTTCAAAACTGAATCGGCAGGCTATTTGATGAACCATATTGCCCGCCAATTTGCCATTTTATTGAGCGAAGGCTTAAAACCACTGGGGATTGCGCCTGCACAATTTCCAATTTTGATCGAGCTATGGAATAAAGACGGCTTGAGCCAACAGGAATTAGTTGAGCGTGCCGATTTGAAGCAGGCAACGATTGCCAACACTCTGGCACGGATGGAGCGAGACGGATTGATTACACGGGAGCCTAATCCTGAAGATGCACGCAGCCGTTTGATTAAGCTGACAGAACACGCGCGTGCTTTACAATCAAGCTCCACCGAAATTGCCAAAGCCATCAACCAAGAAGCCTTGGCGGTTCTGTCTGCAGACGAGCAGAAACTGTTTTTGGAAATGGCACAGAAAATTATATTGAAACAACAAAAGATGATAAAAGTCTGAAAAATATAAAAAAGGCCGTCTGAAACTCAATGTAAACAGGTTTCAGACGGCCTTTTTCACAACGATTAATTATCGGAGAACAAATCGCCTACCTTTTCCCAAAACGATTTTTTGCGCGGGGTTTGGCTGAGGTCGAGGCCGGAGGAGATTTTTTCAAATTCTTCCAGCAACTCTTTCTGACGGTCGGTCAGGTTGACCGGTGTTTCAACCAAAATGTGGCAGTACAAATCGCCGGTCGAGCCGGAACGCAGAGACTTGATGCCTTTGCCTTTCACGCGCATGCGGCGGCCGGTTTGCGTTTCTTTCGGAATGTGCAGTTTGACTTTGCCGTCCAGAGTCGGCACTTCGACTTCGCCACCCAATGCGGCAATGGCAAAGCTGATCGGCAGTTCGCAATGCAGGTCCAAGCCGTTGCGCTCGAAGATTTTGTGCTGTCTTACGCGGACATTGACGTACAAATCGCCTGCCGGTGCGCCGTGTTGACCCGGCTCGCCCTCGCCGCTCAAGCGGATGCGTTGACCGTCGTCGATACCTGCCGGAATGTTGACTTCAACTGTTTTACTGGTTTTGGTGCGGCCTTCGCCACGGCATTTGACGCAAGGGTCTTTGATTTCTTTGCCTGTACCGTGACAAGTCGGACAAGTCTGCTGCATTTGGAAAATGGCTTGGCGGACGTGTACCGTACCTGAGCCGTGACAGGTCGAACAAGTCGATGCGGATGTGCCCGGTTTGGCACCTGAACCGTGGCAGACATCACATTCTTCGTAAGTCGGAATGTTGATGCGTTTTTTCACGCCTTTGGCGGCTTCTTCAAGCGAAATCTCTATGCCGACCTGCAAGTCCGCGCCGCTGTAATCCGGCTGACGGCCGCCTGCGCTGCCGCCACCGCCGAACATTTGGCTGAAAATATCGGAAAAATCGAAGCCTTGCGCACCACCAAATCCGCCTTGGCCGCCGAAACCGCCAAAGCCACCGAATCCGCCCGCACCTGCGCCCTGTTCAAACGCGGCATGGCCGTATTGGTCGTACATGGTACGTTTTTCCTTGTCAGACAAGGTGTCGTACGCTTTTTGGACTTCTTTAAATTTTTCTTCCGCTTCTTTGTTGTCAGGATTGCGGTCGGGATGGTATTTCATTGCCAGCTTGCGGTAGGCTTTTTTGATTTCATCGTCGCTAGCGCTGCGGGCAACACCAAGGGTTTCGTAATAATCTTGGGTACTCATAATTTTGATAGTGTTTTGAATAAGTTTGAACTGGGTCGGATATGTGGGCGGAAGGTAAAAAACTCAAGTCGATATTTTTAAGGCCGTCTGAAAATTTTGTTTCAGACGGCCTTCCTCGCTTTGTCAAAGCATGATGATGGCCTTAAAGTGAAAGAAGATTTGACTCTATATCGCTGTTTTGTATTAGAAAGGTTTTCTTCCATGATACAAAAAATTGCTTCCTTTTTATGCCTGATGCTGATGATGACCGCTGCCAGACTTACCGTTAACCGTTTCATACTCAGGCCGTCTGAAACCCTGTTTTCAGACGGCCTTTTGATTGTTTGCGTTCTTCCACGTCAAAACAAACGGGAAACAACAATGCCAAAGCGGTTTGACATGATGTTACGACACAAGCAATCCGCTTCTGAATCCGCTATAATCTGCGTTTGATTTTATTTTCCAACGCCTTTTGTATAAAGCAAAACATCATGCAAGAACAATATCAACCCGCCGCCATCGAGCCTGCGGCGCAGAAAAAATGGGATGACGCCCGTATTTTCAACGTCTCCGAAGACGCTTCCAAACCCAAATACTACTGCCTTTCCATGTTCCCCTATCCCAGCGGCAAGCTGCACATGGGGCATGTGCGTAACTACACCATCGGCGACGTATTGAGCCGCTTCAAACTCTTAAACGGCTTCAACGTCATGCAGCCTATGGGTTGGGACGCGTTCGGCATGCCGGCGGAAAACGCGGCGATGAAAAACAACGTCGCCCCCGCCGCTTGGACGTACGACAACATCGAATACATGAAAACCCAGCTCAAAAGCCTGGGTTTTGCGATTGACTGGGAGCGCGAAGTCGCTACCTGCAAACCCGAATACTACCGCTGGGAACAATGGCTGTTTACCAAGCTGTTTGAAAAAGGCATCGTCTATCGCAAAAACGGCACGGTAAACTGGGACCCGGTCGACCAAACCGTCCTTGCCAACGAGCAAGTCATCGACGGGCGCGGCTGGCGTTCGGGCGCATTGATCGAAAAACGCGAAATCCCGATGTATTACTTCAAAATCACGGATTACGCCGAAGAGCTGCTCAATGATTTGGACAAGCTGGAACACTGGCCTGAACAAGTCAAAACCATGCAGCGCAACTGGATCGGCAAATCTCGCGGTATGACCGTGCGCTTCGCCGTTTCAGACGACAGCAAACAAGGCTTGGAAGGCGATTACGCGAAATTCCTGCAAGTTTATACCACCCGTCCCGACACGCTGATGGGCGCGACTTATGTTGCCGTTGCTGCCGAGCATCCGCTGGCAACCGCAGCCGCAGCCGACAAACCTGAATTGCAGGCATTTATCGCCGAATGCAAAGCCGGCTCGGTTGCCGAAGCCGATATGGCGACGATGGAGAAAAAAGGCGTACCGACCGGCCGCTACGTCGTCAACCCGCTCAACGGCGACAAGCTGGAAGTGTGGATTGCCAACTATGTATTGTGGGGCTACGGCGACGGCGCGGTCATGGCGGTTCCGGCGCACGACGAACGCGATTTCGAGTTCGCCACCAAATACAATCTGCCTAAAAAACAAGTCATTGCCGTTAGTGACAACGCATTTGACGCAAACCGATGGCAAGAATGGTACGGCGACAAAGAAAACGGCGTATTGGTCAACAGCGGCGACCTGGACGGCATGAATTTTCAGACGGCCTTCGACGCCATCGCCGACAAGCTGCAAAGCCAAGACGCGGGCGAACCGAAAACCCAATACCGCCTGCGCGACTGGGGTATTTCGCGCCAACGCTACTGGGGCTGCCCGATTCCCATCGTCCATTGCGAAAAATGCGGCGACGTCCCCGTCCCCGCCGACCAACTGCCCGTCGTCCTGCCCGAAAACGTCGTACCCGACGGCATGGGTTCGCCGCTGGCAAAAATGCCCGAGTTTTACGAAACCACCTGCCCATGCTGCGGCGGCGCGGCGAAACGCGAAACCGACACCATGGACACCTTCATGGAATCGAGCTGGTATTTCTTCCGCTA
>NZ_JBQCVF010000022.1:0-23655 GCF_051962515.1 Neisseria sp. P0009.S007
GCAAAGTAGTTTTTGTAGTCGGCTTGGACGGCGGCTTCAAACGGACGGATTTGATAGAGCGGCCTGCCGTCGGTTTCATTGTGTCCGTAGTTGTAGGTGGCTTTGATGCCTGCCGCCCAATGCGGATTGAAGTTGTAACGCGCGTAGGCTTGCGCGGTAAACAATCGTGCATCCACGTTGCGTGTGATGATGCCGCTGCCTTTGGAAGCCGTGCCGCTTTGTCCGTGTGCGCGGTCAAAAATAATCAGGTCTTTGACTTTGTCCGCCACAAGTGTGCCGCCCACGTTCCAGCCTGCGCCTGCCAACGAGTTCATATAGCCGTTGTAGTAGTCGTTGCGGCTGTCGGCGGTGAGCTTGATGCGGTTGTGTTTTTCGGTTTTCAGCAGGGGATTGCCTGCGATGGCGGCGGCTGGGTTTTGGTTCATCAGCATGCCGTTCATACGGTTTTGCACGATGGCGGCAAGCGAGTTGAAGCGTTCGGTGTTGTCGCCGATGCGTTCTAAGTGAGCAAGGGAAACGCCGTATTTTTGCGTTTCAGACGGCGTAAAATCGTATTTGAGTTCACCTGAAAAGGCATGACGGCGCACTTTGCCGTTGAAGTCGTAGCCGTAATGGGTTTTCCAGATTTGCTGCGATGAGGCGAAGGCAAGGTTGCGGTTCATCGGATGGGCGGGTTGCGCCGTATTTTTGCGTACGTCCGCTTTGTTGATTTCGTAGCTCAAACCCAAGCCCAGTTTGTGTCGGTCGTCAAACTTGTAAGACAAGGTATCGGCAATGCGCCAGCGGTCGAGGTGTACATCGGCGAAACGGTAGCCGTTGAGGAAATCGCGCATGGCGGTGTGGGCGTTGCGCTCGCCGTTTTGGCTGTCGTTGCGGTAGCTAACGGCGGCGGTGTTGTGGAATTTGCCGAAGTTCGCATCGTGTTTGAGCGAGAAGTCGTACACTTTGCGGTCAAGCTCTACGAATACTTGCTGCGGCGTATTGTTTTGGCGCAGGGAGTAATTGTCGGCATGGCGTTTGAGTTTGATGATGCCTGCTTCCGCGCTGACCGTATTGCTCAAATCGGCATTGCCCCAACGCGCGTTGAGTTTGGCGATGTGGCGTTCGGTATCCAATGCGTCGTTGACGAACTGCGGTTGGCGGTCGTTGTTGATGTCGTCGTGTAGGTAGGTGAGGCGGTATTCCTGATTTTCAGACGGCACGAAACCGAGTACCAAAGCTTGATTAAAACGGCTATATTTCCAATCGGTCTGATTGCTGTCGCCGTCTTTATAGCCGTTGGCCTTGGTGTGATTGAGGTTGACCACGCCGTACACTTTTGCTCCACGCGCTTGCGCGGTAACGGAATTGTAAAAACTTTTGCCGTAGAAGCCGCTGTTTGCTTTCAGCGGACGGAAGGCTTGGTCTATGTTTTCGGTAACAAAGTAATGATCGCTGCGGTCGGTGCGGTCGAATTGGTTTTCGGGGAAATAGCCTTGTGCGGCGGTTGGTGCAATCGGTTTGGGAGGGGAGAAGGTTTTGACAGGCTGGATTTCGTCTGGGTCTGCCAAGGTTTCGGCAAAGCCGTTTGCGGCGGCAAAACTGCTCATTAACAAGCAAATCAAATGGTTTTGTTTCATGATCTATATCCTGATAATCATTTTTATTTATTATGCTCTTAGAGAGAAGCAAAGTAAAGAAACGATAAGGTATTTATTGTCGATAAACACCTAGCGCAAAATACAAATCGGCAAGAAGGAGAATTTTTAGAAGAGGGGAGTGGCGGCGCAGGTTGTATTTGCTCCGAAATCGGGTTTTGTCTACTATTAATATTTCAGGGTAATAAAGCAAAAGGCCGTCTGAAAACCCCTCTCTTTTCAGACGGCCTTTTGCTGGGTATAATAAATTTAAGAATCATTATTATTTCTGTTTAAATATAGGAGAAACGCATGAGTACCCGTACCGAACACGACACCATGGGCAATGTCGAAGTCCCGTCCGAAGCCTATTGGGGCGCGCAGACCCAGCGCAGCCGCAACAATTTCAAAATCGGCGGCGAAACCCTGCCGCAGCCGTTGATTTATGCTTTGGCGCTGGTAAAAAAAGCCGCAGCCGCCACCAATGTTTCCCTCGGCAGGATTAAGCCCGAACAGGCAGATTTGATTACGCAGGCGGCAGATGATGTGTTGAACGGCAAGCTTGACGGGCAGTTCCCATTGGTAGTGTGGCAGACCGGCTCCGGCACGCAGTCCAATATGAACATGAACGAAGTGCTGGCGAACCGCGCCAACGAAATCGCTGGTACGGGTTTGGCAGCGTACCAGCCCGTCCATCCCAACGACCATGTGAACCACGCGCAATCGACCAACGATGCGTTCCCGACCGCCATCCACGTTGCCGCCGCGATTGAAATCAACCGCCACCTTATTCCGGCGGTAAAAGCCCTGCGCGATACATTGGACAAAAAAGCCAAAGAATTCGCCCCTATCGTCAAAATCGGCCGCACCCATTTGCAGGACGCGACGCCGCTGACTTTGGGACAAGAATTTTCCGGCTACGTTTCCCAGCTCGATCACGGTTTAGGCCGTCTGAACGATGCGCTTAAAGACTTGTATGAACTCGCTTTGGGCGGCACGGCGGTCGGCACGGGCTTAAACAGCCATCCCGAATACGCCGAAAAAGCCGCCGCCAAACTCGCCGAACTGTCCGGCCTGCCATTTGTCAGCGCGCCGAACAAATTTGAAGCCTTGGGCGGACGCGATGCCGCCGTTGCCGCTTCGGGCGCATTGAAAACGCTGGCGGCAAGCCTGAACAAAATCGCCAACGACATCCGTTGGCTGGCAAGCGGCCCGCGCTGCGGTTTGGGCGAAATCAAAATCCCCGAAAACGAGCCGGGTTCGTCCATCATGCCGGGCAAAGTCAACCCGACCCAATGCGAAGCAATGACCATGGTGTGCTGCCAAGTGTTCGGCAACGACGTCACCATCGGCATGGCAGGCGCATCGGGCAACTTCGAGCTGAACGTCTATATGCCCGTTATCGCTTACAACCTCTTGCAATCCATCCGCCTGTTGGGCGATGCGTGCAACAGCTTCAACGAAAACTGCGCCGTCGGCATCGAACCCGTACCGGAAAAAATCGATTATTTCTTGCACCATTCTCTGATGTTGGTTACTGCGTTAAACCGCAAAATCGGCTACGAAAACGCCGCCAAAGTCGCCAAAACCGCCTATAAAAACGACAAATCGTTGCGCGAAACCGCCATCGAATTGGGCTTGTTGACAGGCGAAGAGTTTGACGAATTGGTCGTTCCTGCCGATATGGTTCATCCGCGTTAAGCTTTAATAATGAAACATGCCGTCTGAAAATGTTTTCAGACGGCATGTTTTTATGCTGCGCTTGTCTTTTCTTCGAATAGGGCAAAAATCATTGGCGTCAGATTGACGACCATTAGAAATATTATTGAGCTCAAAAATGTACGCCAGGCGTAATGCCACGCATCCTTTCTATCTGCTTGGGGTAGGAGCGATGCAGAATAGCGGTTGTGTAGGGTTTTTGCGGTGTCACTGTTTTCTAAATAGTCCAACGAAAGTACCAATAATTTGCCCGTGTCCTTATGCTGTAAGAATTTGGCATGTTCAACCCAGATGCCCGGCTTGGCGTGTTCGCATAAAGATTCAATGCCGACGCAAGAGGCTAAGCTGTTTTGGTTGTTTTGCAAAATCGACAGCTCGTTTTTTTCAGCCTGCATGGTGGCGGCGGAGATTTGATGAAGGTATACGCTCATGCCGTTGCTCTCTATTGCTTGAAAATCATGGAGCTGGCTGAATCCGCCATTTTCCCAGGCAACGAATACGGCATAGCATCCGCAGCATAGGCAGATCATAACCAATTTTAAGACAATGTTTTTCATCCTTGCTCCTTTTGTTTGAAGATGGCGGCAAAGTCAGGAGGCGTGTTTTCTCGTTTGAAGGTAAGTTTAGGTTTATCTGTTTTTATTGTGCGGTTGAGTGTAACACGGGTAATCAAAAGGCCGTCTGAAAATTTTCAGACGGCCTTTTATTATGTATTTAGATGGGTTTAAGCCAACAATTCACGCCAGCGTTTAATTTGGAAACGGACTTGTTCAGGCGCGGTGCCGCCCAAGTGGTTGCGCGCGTTTAAGCTGCCTTCGGGTGTTAGCACGCTGTAAACGTCGTTGGTAATCAAACCGCTGAAACCTTGCAAGACTTCAAGCGGCAATTCGCTCAAATCAACGCCAGCTTCATCGGCATGGCGCACGGCTTGGGCAACAACTTCGTGGCTGTCGCGGAAAGGCATGCCTTTTTTCACCAAGTAATCCGCCAAATCGGTAGCAGTTGCAAAACCCTGCATTACGGCGGCGCGCATGTTGTCGGGTTTGACGGTTACGCCGCGCATCATGTCGGCGTAAATGCGCAGGGTGTCGATAAGCGTATCGGCAGTATCAAACAAAGGCTCTTTGTCTTCCTGATTATCTTTGTTATATGCCAAAGGTTGAGATTTCATCAGGGTAACCAGGCCGATCAGGTGGCCAATCACGCGACCGGATTTACCGCGCACGAGTTCGGGTACGTCGGGGTTTTTCTTTTGCGGCATGATGGACGAGCCGGTGCAGAAACGGTCGGCAATGTCGATAAAGCCGAAACGCGGGCTCATCCACAAAATCAATTCTTCGGAAAGGCGGCTCAGGTGGACCATAATCAGAGAAGCGGCGGCCGTGAACTCAATGGCAAAATCGCGGTCAGATACGGCATCGAGTGAGTTTTGGCAGATTTGCTCAAATCCCAGCAGCTCGGCGGTAATTTCGCGTTGAATCGGGTAGGTGGTACCGGCAAGGGCTGCGGCGCCGAGCGGCATACGGTTGACGCGTTTGCGGCAGTCGACCATGCGCTCGAAATCGCGGCCGAGCATTTCAACGTAGGCGAGCATGTGATGCCCGAAGCTGACCGGCTGGGCAACTTGCAGGTGGGTAAAGCCGGGCATGACGGTTTCGGCGTTTTGTTCCGCCAAATCAACCAAGGCCGTCTGAAGGTTTTGAATCAGGTCTTGAATGACGGTAATCTGGTCGCGCAGCCACAGGCGGATGTCGGTAGCGACTTGGTCGTTGCGGCTGCGGCCGGTGTGCAGGCGTTTGCCGGCATCGCCGATTTTGTCGGTGAGGCGGCGTTCGATGTTCATGTGGACATCTTCCAAATCCAGCGACCAGGAAATCGTTCCTTCCTTGATTTCTGCTATAATCTCGGCCATGCCCTGACGGATGGCAAAGAGGTCGTCTTCGCTCAAAACGCCCGACTGTGTCAGCATTTGCGCGTGTGCCAGCGAGCCTTGGATGTCCCATTCTGCCAGCCGTTTGTCAAAATCAATCGAGCCGGTATATTTTTTGACCAGCTCGGAAACAGGTTCGTTAAAACGGCCTGACCAGGTTTTGTCCTTGCTCATATCAGCATCCTTAAAATATAAATAAAAAACAGGGTCTACGTCTTCAATATAGCAGACCCGTCTATACATTATGAAAGAAAACGGTTGAAATCATGTCTATTATACGTCAAATAAACCAGAATTTCGCAGTGCCGGATTTGCGCAATTCCGCAACTTTGGTGCGCCTGCTTATTGTTTTATTAATCAGTTTGTTTATCTTTCCGTTGATGACGGTATCGGGTGTGCCTTATCCGGAACAGATTTTCCAACATTTTTCATGGGCTTGCCCCGTCATCCTCTTAATTTTACTCAAGGTCTATTTCTTACAGGCATTTGCGCCTTCCCTGCTTCGCTCGCAGTACAGCGTTGTGGTTTCCTACGTCTCCAACCTGCTGATTTTCTTGTTTGTCGATCTAGTGATTTTGAAGACGGAAATTTGGCTGCTGATTCAACACTTCTTCTTGCTGACCTTTTTTTGTTTCAGTTTCATGTACATCGAAGCAGCCCGTCGCAATAGCCTTGCGCCTTCCATTTCCGAAGCCAGACTGAGCGCGTTGACAGCGCGTATCCGTCCGCATTTCTTGTTTAACAGCTTGAATGCCGCCATCAGCTTAATCCGTCTGCGTCCGTATGACGCGGAGACTTTGCTGGAAAATTTGGCCAACTTGTTCCGCGCACAACTGCGCGACGGTAGTCAAAACAGTACCTTAGGACAGGAAATCGAGTGGGCGCAGGAATATATTGCCATCGAGCAAATCCGCATGGGACATATGCGCGTACAGGTCATGTGGCAGCACCATGCGCCTGATGATGCGGAAACACCGCATCTGTTGTTGCAACCGCTTTTGGAAAATGCCGTATTCCATGGTGTCGAATCTATCCACCGTCCAGGGATAATTACGGTATTAACAAAATTGGAAAAATCATCTATTTTCATCAGTATCGAAAATCCGTGCGGAACGGAACCCAACGAAAATACCAAGCCGCATAAAGGTAATTCTATGGCCTTGCGCAATCTGAAAGAGCGCCTGACTTTGATGTATGACACCGACGCGAAAATCAGATATATCCAATCAGACGGCCTGTTCCGCGTTGAAATCATATTGCCGTACCGTAAAAAATCAGCCGAAGTTTCCCGTCTGTTTGGCTAAAACGCCTAGAATAGGGCAGCTTTAGATAATTAGACTATTAACACATTAAATAAAATAGTTTAAATTTATTACACTTAGTAACATAACTGTTCCCATTTTTTGAAAACTGGTCTATGATACTTAAAAGGATTGTTTACAATCCTTAATTGCAAATCATTTGCAATTGTCCAGAAGAAAAAACAGAAAAAGGAACAAAGAGATGTTAGAAGCCTATCGTAAAGCCGCCGCCGAGCGCGCCGCCCTTGGTATTCCCGCCCTTCCTCTGACTGCTCAGCAGACTGCTGATTTGGTTGAGCTGCTGAAAAATCCACCTGCCGGTGAAGGTGAGTTCTTGGTTGAGCTGTTGGCTCACCGCGTACCACCCGGTGTGGACGATGCCGCCAAAGTTAAAGCCTCATTTTTGGCTGCCGTTGCCGAAGGCAGCGCATCCAGTCCGCTGATTTCCCCTGAGTATGCTACCGAGCTGTTGGGTACTATGCTTGGCGGTTACAACATTCATGCACTCATCGAACTCTTGGACAACGACAAACTTGCGCCTATCGCTGCAAATGGTCTGAAACACACTCTGTTGATGTTTGACTCTTTCCACGATGTTCAAGAAAAAGCCGAAAAAGGCAACAAATACGCGCAAGAAGTATTGCAATCTTGGGCAGATGCCGAATGGTTCACTTCTCGTGCCAAAGTTCCAGAAAAAATCACTGTTACCGTCTTCAAAGTCGACGGTGAAACCAATACAGACGACCTCTCTCCTGCACCTGATGCATGGAGCCGTCCTGATATCCCTCTGCACGCGCTGGCTATGTTGAAAAACCCGCGCGACGGCATCAATCCTGACAAACCGGGCGAAGTCGGTCCGATTAAATTGTTGGAAGAACTCAAAGCCAAAGGCCATCCGGTTGCTTACGTTGGCGACGTGGTCGGTACCGGTTCTTCACGTAAATCTGCTACCAACTCCGTGATTTGGCATACAGGCGAAGATATTCCGTTCGTACCGAATAAGCGTTTCGGCGGTGTGTGCTTGGGTGGCAAAATTGCTCCTATTTTCTTCAATACTCAAGAAGACTCCGGCGCATTGCCGATTGAAGTCGATGTATCTGCTCTGAAAATGGGCGATGTCGTCGATATCCTGCCTTATGAAGGCAAAATCGTGAAAAACGGCGAGATTGTTGCCGAGTTTGAATTGAAATCACAAGTATTGCTGGACGAAGTGCAAGCCGGTGGCCGTATTAACCTGATTATCGGTCGCGGTTTGACTGCCAAAGCGCGCGAAGCACTGAAATTGCCTGCTTCTACCGAGTTCCGTCTGCCTCAAGCGCCAGCTGAAAGCAAAGCCGGTTTCACATTGGCTCAAAAAATGGTTGGTCGCGCCTGCGGTTTGCCGGAAGGCAAAGGCGTGCGTCCGGGTACTTACTGCGAACCACGCATGACTACTGTCGGCTCGCAAGATACTACCGGCCCGATGACTCGCGACGAATTGAAAGACCTGGCTTGCTTGGGCTTCTCAGCAGATATGGTGATGCAGTCTTTCTGTCACACCGCGGCTTATCCAAAACCTGTCGATGTGAGAACTCATAAAGAATTGCCTGCTTTCATCTCTACCCGTGGCGGTGTATCCCTGCGTCCGGGTGATGGCGTGATTCACTCATGGCTCAACCGTCTGCTGTTGCCTGATACAGTCGGTACAGGCGGCGATAGCCACACCCGTTTCCCTATCGGTATTTCTTTCCCTGCAGGTTCGGGCTTGGTTGCTTTCGCAGCAGCCACGGGCGTAATGCCGCTTGATATGCCTGAGTCTGTATTGGTACGCTTCAGCGGCAAACTGCAACCGGGCGTCACCCTGCGTGACTTGGTAAATGCAATTCCGTTGTACGCGATTAAACAAGGTTTGCTGACTGTTGCCAAAGCCGGTAAGAAAAACATCTTCTCCGGCCGCATCCTCGAAATCGAAGGCCTGCCTGATTTGAAAGTGGAACAAGCCTTTGAATTGACTGACGCGTCTGCCGAACGCTCTGCTGCTGGCTGTACCGTGAAGCTCAACAAAGAGCCGATTATCGAGTACATGAAATCCAATATTGTGTTGATGAAAAACATGATTGCCGACGGCTATCAAGATTCACGCACTTTGGAACGCCGTATCAAAGCCATGGAAGCATGGTTGGCAAATCCTGAATTGCTCGAAGCGGATAAAGATGCCGAATACGCCGCCGTGATTGAAATCAACATGGACGACATTAAAGAGCCGATTATTGCTTGCCCGAACGACCCTGACGACGTGTGCTTCATGTCTGAACGCTCCGGCACCAAAATCGACGAAGTGTTCATCGGTTCTTGTATGACCAACATCGGCCACTTCCGCGCCGCCTCCAAACTCTTGGAAGGCAAGAGCGACATCCCGGTACGTCTGTGGATGGCACCGCCGACCAAAATGGATGCGAAAGAGTTGTCTGACGAAGGTCACTACGGTGTACTCGGCCGTGCAGGCGCGCGTATGGAAATGCCGGGTTGCTCATTGTGTATGGGTAACCAAGCGCAAGTACACGAAGGTGCGACTGTAATGTCCACTTCTACCCGTAACTTCCCGAACCGCTTGGGTAAAAACACCTTTGTTTACCTCGGCTCGGCTGAGTTGGCGGCAATCTGCTCCAAACTGGGTAAAATCCCGACTGTTGAAGAATACCAAGCCAATATCGGCATCATTAACGAGCAGGGCGACCAAATCTACCGCTACATGAACTTCAATGAAATCGACAGCTACAACGAAGTAGCCGAGAAAGTGAATGTTTAATATAGCAAGGTAAACCGATTTTCAGACGGCCTTAAATAATAAAGGCCGTCTGAAACGGAAAAATAAAGGGCGTGTTCATCACGTCCTTTTTATTTTTAGTTTAATAAAAGGCCGTCTGAAAGATAAGTTTCAGACGGCCTTTGCTTAGGATAAATAATCAGAAAACCGATTAATCAGCGTTGTTTACTTTACGCCAAAACCAGGTTGGAGCAGGGCGCAAGGCTGACGCTCGTGACGGCTGCGGCGTGTTCTGCCGGCAATTTTGCCGCAGACAATACCCGGATCGTTTTTCTCTTCTGCTTTTTTTGAGCTTTTATCTGATTTATTCGCGTATTCGTTGCGTTTGTTTCTATCTTCGCGGCGAGAGCGGCTGTCGTTGTGCTGAACCGGTTGTGCTTCAGCTTCATCTTGATTGTCGTTGCCCCACCAATACGGCTCAAAGCCTTCGATGCGTTCCACATTCAAATCGCTGCCGGTCAGCTCTTTAATGGATTCAAACATTTTCTGTTCGGTTTTATCCATCAAGGAAATGGCAACGCCGTCGGCACCGGCCCGGCCGGTGCGTCCGATGCGGTGGACGTAGTCTTCAGGTTGGGTTGGCAGCTCGTAGTTGATGACAAAAGGCAACTCGGCAATATCCAAACCGCGTGCGGCAACGTCGGTGGCAACCAAAACGCGTAATGTACCTTCTTTAAAGGCGTTGAGGGTTTCCAGTCGGCTTTGTTGGGATTTGTCGCCGTGGATGGATTGAGCGGCAATGTTGCGGCGGACGAGGTCGCGGGTAACTTGATCGACGCTTTGTTTGGTTTTGCAGAATACAATGACTTGATTCATATGCAAATCAACAATCAGACGTTCGAGCAGGTTGCGCTTTTTGAGTGCATCAACGGCAATGATGTGTTGCTCGACATTGGCGTTGGTGGTATTTTGCGCAGCCACTTCAACCATTTCGGGCGTGTGCATAAAATCTTGCGCAAGCTTGCGGATAGGCGGTGAGAAAGTGGCGGAGAAAAGCAGGGTTTGTCGCTGTTTGGGCAACATCTGCATGATTTTACGGATATCGTCGATGAAACCCATATCAAGCATACGGTCGGCTTCGTCGAGTACGACGATTTCAACTTTGTTTAAATTGATGTTTTTTTGTTTAACGTGGTCGAGCAGTCGGCCAACCGTAGCGACAACGATTTCGCAACCGGCGCGCAAGTCGGCAGTTTGTTTGTCCATATTGACGCCGCCAAAGAGGACGGTATGGCGTAAAGGAAGATTCTTAATGTATGCCTGCACGTTTTGATCGATTTGATCGGCCAGTTCGCGGGTCGGGGTCAATACCAACATGCGGACAGGGTGCATGGCAGGGGAGGTGCTGGATGTGGCGTAGCGTTTCAGGCGTTCGAGGCTGGGCAGCATAAAGGCGGCGGTTTTACCTGTGCCGGTTTGTGCTGCGGCCAAAAGATCGTGTCCTGCCAAGGCTTTAGGAATCGCTGCGGCTTGGATAGGCGTCGGGTTTTCATACCCTTGATCGGTCAGGGCAGAGACTAATTCGCTGCCTAAACCGAGTGAAGAGAAAGGATTCATGATGGTGGCTTTCTGTTCAGACGGCCTTTTGAATGGTGAGGCCGTCTGAAAAATCTGATTCTGAAATGGATAAACCGCAGTATGATTTTGATTCTGCGGTTTGAAAAAAATGGGGAGCGGAATAATCCGTCAAGTAGCCCATTATGCCATAAAAAGAGGGACTCCCCAAATGATGGTTGCGGCTAGGATTGACCAAGTTTTGATATTTTTACAGTTCAAAAACAGAAAAATTTACTGGCTTGCAAGGTTTTGAGTTTATTGAAGATTAAGCATTTGTCTTAACTTTAATAGAATTAATTTATCAAAAACTTACCGGCTAAAATGAAACTAAATTGTACTCACGTACTCAATATTGAGGTGCAGAGCTTGTTTTGTAGCCTGTTTCTCCCGTTTAACGGTAAACCATAAAATCAAAATTTAGGAATATACAATTATGAAAACTTTATTGATCGCTCTTGCAACCGGTAGCCTGATGTTGGCAGCTTGTTCTTCTTCCAAACCTGAAGAAGCGGCAGCGCCACGCATCACTGTTGAAGAAGCAATGACTCAATGTCAACAAGCATCTGGTGAAAATGCTGACCGAGCTGTGTTTGATGCCTGCATGAAAGACAAAGGCTATCAACGTACCGCTGAATCAGCTGCCTCCGAACCTGCTGCATCTGAGCCAGTAGCTGCTCCTGAAACTGCTGCTCCTGAAGCTGCGGCTTCTGAGCCTGCTGCCAAAGCTGCTCCTGCTAAAAAAGCTGTTAAGAAAGCAAAAAAATAAGCTTCATAAAATTCAAGGAAGTCACTCTCATCAATACTCCGGATGAAGACAGACTTAGAGCAACTTGAAAACAAAGGTCGTCTGAATATGTTTCAGACGGCCTTTGTTTTTTTATGTATAAGGGCATTATTAGGAAATATGGTTTTGGTTTTATTAAGAAAATAAAAAAGACGTGTAACGGGTACACGTCTTTTTCGGAGAATAAACCTTATTGCTTATATTCGCTGCCGTCTTCACGGAAAAGTTTTGGCTGTTCGCCTTTTTCCACGACCTCTTTATTGATGACGACTTTTGCTACGTCTTTCAAATCTGGTAGAGTGTACATGGTGTCTAAGAGGCAACGTTCGACGATAGAGCGCAGGCCGCGCGCACCTGTTTTGCGTTCCATTGCTAGTTTGGCGATGCTGCGCAAAGCATCTTCTTCAAACTCAAGGCCGACATCTTCCATTTCAAACAAGGTTTGATATTGTTTGACCAAGGCATTTTTCGGCTCGGTCAAAATGTTGACTAAAGCATCTTCGTCCAATTCTGCCAATGTAGCAATCACGGGCAGACGGCCGATAAGCTCGGGAATTAAACCGAATTTAATCAAATCTTCAGGCTCGACTGTCTCAAACAGAGCTGAAATATCGGCGTTTTCATCTTTACTGTGCACCGCCGCACCAAAGCCGATACCGCCTTTTTCAGTACGTTGACGGATGACTTTTTCCAAGCCGGCAAATGCGCCACCACAAATAAAGAGGATGTTGGTGGTATCAACGTTGATGAATTCTTGGTTCGGATGTTTGCGGCCGCCTTGAGGGGGAACGCTGGCTACCGTGCCTTCAATCAGTTTCAGCAAGGCTTGTTGCACGCCTTCGCCAGATACGTCGCGCGTAATGGACGGATTGTCGCTTTTGCGTGAAATTTTATCGATTTCATCGATATAAACGATGCCGCGCTGGGCTTTTTCAACGTCAAAATCACATTTACCCAAAAGTTTGGTGATGATTTGTTCGACGTCTTCACCGACATAACCGGCTTCGGTTAAAGTTGTGGCATCCGCCATGACAAAAGGTACATCCAGTTTGCGCGCCAAAGATTGCGCCAACAAGGTTTTACCTGAGCCGGTAGGGCCGATGAGCAGGATGTTGGATTTGGACAATTCAACCTTGCCCTCTGCTTTTGGATGGCGCAGGCGTTTGTAGTGGTTGTAAACCGATACTGCCAACGCTTTTTTTGCGTGTTCCTGACCGATAACGTGGTCGTTGAGGTTGGCAACGATTTCGGCCGGGGTAGGCAGTTTTTTCTCGGTGTTTTCTTCTTTTGCTTTGGCAAGCTCGTTTTCAATTTCGCCGGATTCGTTGTCTTGCAGCATCATGCCGCAAGTTTCTACACATTCGTTGCAGATGAAGGCGTGTTCGCCTTCGATCAGATTTTTAACGTCGTTTTCGGACTTCCCGCAAAATGAACAGGTGCGTTTTTCTTCAGACATAATAATTTCTTCGTATGGTTGTATGGAGGCTGTGTTGTAAAGGGGGAACAGATATTTCGGGCGTATTGCCGGATTGAGGGAATGCCTCTGACAAGGGAGCCTAAGTATAATGACTATCTTGTGTTTTTTCAAATCAGAGCAGGCATTGCGCCGTATCGTCTAAGAAACAGATGAGGGCGCTGGATTTGAATATCTCGCAAACAAACGCAAAGTTTTCTCAACTCGCTTTACAATTAGCGAAAAATTTAACAGAATGTTGAATTAAATGTATTTTTTTGAATTGGCAGATATGAAATTCTATAAAACTTTAGGAATGGTATGGACAGGTGTGGCATTGGCTTTTGCTTCCGCGCCTGCCGTTGCCGATGATATGGATGTATTGGGACAATTTTTGGAGCAAAATTTCCCAGTGCAAAATGACCCGATGGAAGCTTTTGCGTTGAGTCATGCCGACCAAGTCGAAGCTCAAGCCGCTTTGGCCGGTCCTCTGCTTTCTTCGCAATCTGCTTTGATTTTCAATAATAAAACCGGTGAAGTGCTGTATCAGAAAAACCCTGATCGTGTCATGCCGATTGCTTCTATTTCCAAATTGATGAGTGCAATGGTGGTTTTGGATGCGCATCTGGATATGAACGAGCCGATCACGATTACCGAGGCTGAAATCGACCGTCTGAAAGGTACGGGCAGCCGCTTGAGCATCGGCACGACGCTGACACGCGGCGAATTGTTGCATTTGAGCCTGATGAGCAGTGAGAACCGTGCCACTCATGCATTGGGCCGTACTTATCCGGGCGGTATGAGCGCGTTTGTTGCGGCAATGAATGCCAAAGCGCAAAGCCTGGGTATGACCAGCAGCCGTTTCTATGAGCCTACCGGTTTGAATTTCCAAAACGTTTCAACTGCGCGTGATTTGAACCGCATGGTTGCGGCAGCCAGCAAATATCCGCTGATCCGTAAAAATTCGACTTCAAATTACGGCTCGGTTTGGACGGCAAACGGTCGTCAAAACTACAAAAACTCCAATGCCTTGGTGCGTGAGGGCAGCTGGAATATTGAATTGCAGAAAACAGGCTATATTCGTGAAGCAGGACGTTCTATGGTGGTTAAGGCCAATGTGCAGAATCAGCCGATTACCATTGTGTTGCTCAACTCTCCGTCTTCCACAACCCGCGTGAACGATGCGCGTAAGATTGAGTCTTGGATGCTGCAGCGCCGTTCTTAAATATTACGCTTAAAGGCCGTCTGAAACCGTTCAGACGGCCTTTTGTGTAAAGTGTATTAAATTTGGGTACAATGTCGTTACATTAACTTAAAAACACAGAGAGAAAACATGTTGAAAAAATGGAATAAAAAATATTGGGCCGGCATGGGCGTGATTTTGGCGTTGACCGGCTGTACTTCTGTAGCGGATATGGTTGGCTACGATACTGCGACTTTAAATGAAGACGCGGCTAAAAGTTATTCACAAGTCATTCAAAAAGCGCGTGGTCAAAAAGCTTTGGATGTTTCCTCTCCAACTGCTCAACGTGTTCAACGTGTGTTTGCACGTCTGCGTCCTCATGCTGAGCGCGCTAACAAAACCGGTGTGCCTTTCAATTGGCAGATGAACGTTATCCGCAGTGATGAAATGAATGCATGGGCAATGCCGGGAGGTAAAATGGCCGTGTACACCGGCATAGTAGAAAAATTGAAGCTGACGGATGCTGAAATTGCCGCCGTTGTCGGCCATGAAATGACCCATGCTCTGTTGGAGCACAGTAAAAAAGCTTTGGGCGGGCAAGTATTGACCGGCTTGGGTGGTTCGATTTTGGCCAGCTCAACCGGTGTAGATGGTGATTTGGTTGGCTTGGGAGCAGATTTGTTGGCAACCAAACCGTTCTCACGCCATCAGGAAAGCGAAGCGGATGCCGGCGGTGTGCGTTTGATGGCTGAAGCAGGCTACAACCCTGAGGCTGCGGTAAGCGTGTGGGAAAAAATGAACAAAGTACATGGCGGCAGCTCATTGTCTATTTTGTCGACCCACCCGACCAATCAGGCGCGTATCAATGCAATCCGCAAAATGTTGCCTGAAGTAATGCCGATTTATCAGAAAAACAAACGTTAATTCGATGTATTGATGATTTTGCCGGTTTGAACAGATGATTCAAACCGGCAAAGTTTTATGGTTTCAGCCTGACAGTTTGGCAAATTTATCCCAATTTGCCTGAACGTAGGCTGCCGCGGTTTCCAAGTCTTCGTCGGCAACGTCATAATAATCGCTGTCAAGCTCTTCAAAATCGGGAAAAGCTTTGCGGATTTCGTCGAAATCCCTTTGCTCATCTGCCATTTTTTCAATGGCTTCGCCGTGTTTTTCGTACAAGGCTTTGGCTTTGTCTAAGATTTTCGGTATCGGTTTGATGCGCCAGCGGCGCAGGCTGTCGGCAACCGGATTGCCAAAGATGTATTCTCCGTATCCTGAAGCGATAAGCTGTACGAAGCCGCCTTCTTGAATTTGGCTGTCGAGGTAGCAAAGGGCGGTCAATGTATGCTGTTCGTCGTTGAGGCCGGACATTTCCTCATCGCCTGCCTGTTCGGTGTGATCCAAATAGGCTGCGCTGAGTGTATAAAGAAATGAAGCGGAATCGGAAGTATCGAAATCTTGAAGGCAGAGCGGGGTAGTCATCATCATCAAAGGCCGTCTGAAAAAAGTGATTATATAATGTTTTCAGTCTGAACCTAGTGGCCGTTTTGCTTTACAATATCGGAAGATAAGAAAACATAGTAAGGAACCAAACCATGAGTACACAGTCTGAAAAAAACGTTGTAGTCATCAAGCCGCAGGATTTGCCGCTGCATTGCTCCGGCCCTAATCATGAAACATGGAACGGCCATCCGCGTGTGTTCCTGCCGATTCAGTCCAACAGTGAGATTGAATGCCCGTATTGCGGCACTTATTACCGTCTTGATGGCGAGATTCCGCATCACCATTACTGATCTATGCCTATGTTGAACAAAGTCATCTGCGCTTTGTGCCTGAGTTTGTGTGCTGCGTGCGGTTCGTATAAGGCCGTGCGCCCTGACGCGCCTTTACCGGTCATTGCACAGGCGCAGACGTATTCTGTCCGTTATCAATCCGTACAAGGTCGGACGATTACTGCAATTTATATCAACAGCCACAGCCCGATGATGGTTGAGCTGCGTGAAGGCAATACGGTTGAGAAACTGGCGCAAGTCCGCTTGCGGAGTCAGGGTGTCGAGTACGCCAATCCAAGCTCGCGTTGGCAAATTGGCGATGGTTTCGCCGTATTGATTCGCGGTGGGAAAGAAGTTGTATTTAAAGAGATTGTGGAATAGGGCGGTTTAGCCTTTTGCCAAATACTTGATTAAAGGTTTGGGCAAACCATAATCCGCCAAATGTTCCAATGATACCCAAAGGCCGTCTGAAAGATGTTCAGACGGCCTTTGTTGCGTCTGAAAAGGGGTAATCATCAATAAGCGGTGGGTCAGGCGGTGGGTAAACGTGGTTTGTTCTTCAAGGCCGTCTGAAACAATGCCGAAGCGTTTGGCGTAAGCATACAAATCGTCTAATTTTTCAAAACAGGGTACGCAATACAGACCGCCCCAAATGCCTTTGGCAGGGCGTTTTTCAAGCAATAATGCGCCGTCAGTGTTATGAATAATCAGCCAGTAAAGCGGTAGGGTTTGCACTTCGGGAGCAGTTTTTTTGCGAGGCAGTTCGTCAATGCGGTTTTGTTTTTTTGCTTCGCAGATGTCTGCCATAGGACATTGATGACACAAAGGTTTTGTCCGTTTGCAGACGGTTGCGCCCAAATCCATCAAGCCTTGCGTGTAGGCAGGCATATCAGTGTTTTCAGACGGCAGCAGGCTTTCGGCAAGCGTCCAAAGCGAGTTTTCAAATTTCTTATCTTGCGGATTGCCGTCTTGGGCAAAGACACGGCAGAGAACGCGTTTGACGTTGCCGTCCAAGATGGTTTCTCGTCGGTTGAAAGCAAAGGCAGAAATGGCGGCAGCGGTACTTCTGCCTACGCCGCAGAGTGTTTCCAAGTCCTTGCGCTCGGAAGGAAAGATGCCGCCGAATTGTCCGACGACTTGTTGCGCGGCTTTGTGCAGGTTGCGTGCGCGGCTGTAATAGCCCAAGCCTGCCCACAAGGATAAAACCTCGTCTTGCGGCGCAGCGGCAAGCGATTGCACGGTTGGGAATTTGGTTAAGAAACGCGGATAGTAGTCCAATACGGTAGCAACCTGCGTTTGTTGGAGCATGATTTCTGAAAGCCAGACGGAATAGGGGTCTTTGACCTGCCAAGGCAAGTCGTGACGGCCGTGTTGCCGTTGCCAATCAATGAGTCGTCGCGCGAAGGATGTGGGTGTGTTCATTAATATTTTCTTTTTAATTATTTATTTTTAAAACAGCATGTTACACTATAATATACAAAATAATAATCAGGATTGACTTATCTGGCGGAGGGGTATATAAATATAGTTAACGTGGATTTACGCTGTATTGTTAAAGTTTATTAACCGCTCAAGGAGATTCACATGAAAGCAATGGTTTATCACGGCGCAAACGACATCCGTTTTGAAGAAAAGCCCCGCCCTCAAATTATCGATCCGACCGATGCAGTCGTCAAAATCGTTAAAACCACGATTTGCGGTACTGACTTGGGTATTTGGAAGGGGAAAAACCCTGAAGTTGCCGACGGTCGTATTCTCGGTCATGAGGGCATCGGTATTGTAGAAGAAGTCGGCGATGCTGTAAAAAACATCAAAGTCGGTGATAAAGTCATTATTTCATGTGTCAGCAAATGCTGTACTTGCGACAACTGTAAAATCCAACTTTATTCACACTGCCGCAACGGCGGTTGGATCTTGGGCTATATGATTGACGGTACCCAGGCTGAATACGTCCGTACGCCTTATGCCGACAACAGCTTGGTTCCGCTGCCTGACAACGTCAACGAAGAAGTTGCCTTGCTGTTGAGCGATGCTTTGCCGACCGCCCACGAAATCGGCGTGCAATACGGTGATGTGAAACCCGGCGATACCGTATTCATCGCTGGTGCCGGCCCTGTCGGTATGTCTGCATTGCTGACTGCGCAACTGTATAGCCCTGCCGCCATCATTGTTTGCGATATGGACGAAAACCGCTTGAAACTGGCGAAAGAATTGGGCGCAACCCATACCATCAACCCTGCTTCCGGCGATGTGAGCAAACAAGTTGCCGCTATCGTCGGCGAAGACGGTGTAGATTGTGCCATCGAAGCAGTCGGTATCCCTGCGACTTGGAATATGTGTCAAGACATCGTGAAACCTGGTGGCCATATTGCTGTGGTTGGTGTACATGGTCAATCCGTTGATTTCAAACTGGAAAAACTGTGGATTAAAAACCTTGCCATTACTACCGGCCTGGTTAACGCCAATACTACCGAAATGCTGATGAAAGCCATTTCCAGCAGCTCAGTGGATTACACCAAGATGATGACCCACCATTTCAAATTCAGCGAATTGGAAAAAGCTTACGATGTATTCAAACACGCTGCTGAAAACCAAGCCATGAAAGTGGTTTTGGAAGCGGATTGATTTGAAAATCACTTAATATGCCGTTAATTAAAGGCCGTCTGAACATTCAGACGGCCTTTTTGTATGGTTTTATTTTTTCTTCTTCAACCAAACGCCGCTTTCGATATGGTGGGTAAATGGGAATTGGTCGAACAGGGCGGCGCGTTCGATGGTATGGGTTTGACAGAGCGTGTCGAGGTTGGTGCGCAGGGTCTCAGGATTGCAGGAAATATAGAGGACGTTGTCGAATTGGGCAACTAATTTGAGCGTCTCATCATCAACACCAGCGCGTGGAGGATCAACGAAAATGGTTGAAAAATCATAGTTTTTCAAGTCGACGCCTTGTTCTTGCAGGCGGCGGAATTCACGGTTTTGCGTGTAGGCCTCGGTAAATTCTTCCGCAGACAGACGAGCGATTTTGAGATTGGTAATTTGGTTGGCTTCAATATTCCATTGGGCGGCGTTGACGGAAGTTTTGGAAACTTCGGTTGCCAGCACCTGATTGAAATGTTGCGAAAGCGGCAGGGTGAAATTGCCGTTACCGCAGTACAGCTCAAGCAGGTCTTTGCCTAAGTTTTGCGCGGCATCACACGCCCAAGTCAGCATTTTTTGGCACACTTGGGCATTGGGTTGGGTAAAGCTGCCCTCGATTTGACGATAGCGGAAGGTCTTGCCGTTGACTTCCAATGCTTCGGTCACAAAATCTTGGCTCAATACGATTTTTTGTCCGCGGCTGCGGCCGATGATATGAATGCCCAAATTGTGCGCCAGCTCTTGCGCGGCTTGTTGCCATGCGTCGTTCAGCTTCTTGTGGTAAATCATGGTCACCAGCATTTCGCCGCTTAAAGTGGATAAAAATTCGACGGCGTACCAGCGGTTTTTCAGTTCGGGATGATTGGACGCGGCTTCAATCAGTTTCGGCATCAAGGCATTGATGGATTTGGACGCGGCAGGAAATTGGTCGCAACGGATCAGGCTTGCCCCACTTGCCTTTTGCCCGCGCTCAAACATGGCATAAAACATTTCGCCGCCTTCATGCCAGATGCGGAACTCGGCACGCATTCTGTAATGCTGTTCCGGAGATTCAAAGACTTCGATTTCAGGAAAATCCAGTCCTTGGAAAAGTTGCTGAAGATATTGCTTTTTGTCGGCTAGTTGTTGCTGGTAGGCAGTCATTGGGGCAGTCTTTCAGAAAATAATGGCGAATTATAATATAGTTGGCGCAAATATACGAAAGGCCGTCTGAAACATCGGTTTCAGACGGCCTTTGATTTCAAAGCATCAGCTTGTCAATCAGCCTTGCATTTGTTTGGCTTGAACGGCAGTCAGGGCGATGGTGAAGACGATGTCTTCAATCAATGCGCCGCGGGACAAGTCGTTAACCGGTTTACGCAAACCTTGCAACAACGGGCCTACGCTCAGGACGTTGGCGCTGCGTTGTACGGCTTTGTAAGTACAGTTGCCGGTATTGAGGTCTGGGAAAACTAAAACGGTTGCTTGACCGGCAACAGCGCTGCCCGGAGCTTTGGATTGGCCGATAGATGGAACGGTAGCCGCATCGTATTGCAACGGGCCTTCGATGGCCAAATCAGGGCGTTTTTCATTAGCCAGTTTGGTTGCTTCTATCACTGCATCGACATCAGGGCCGCTGCCTGAGTTGATGGTAGAGTAGGAAATCATGGCCACTTTGGGATCGATACCGAAGGCTTTGGCGCTGTCGGCAGATTGGATGGCGATGTCGGCCAGTTGTTCCGGAGTTGGGTTCGGGTTAACCGCGCAGTCGCCGAATGCCAAAACTTGGTTAGGCAGCAACATGAAGAATACGCTGGATACAAGGCTTGCACCCGGAGCGGTTTTAATCAGTTGCAGGGCAGGGCGGATGGTGTTGGCAGTAGTGTGGACTGCGCCGGAAACCAAACCGTCTACGTCGTTTTGAGCCATCATCATGGTACCCAGTACGACGGTGTCTTGCAGCTGTTTGCGTGCATCTTCAGGAGTCAGGCCTTTGGATTTGCGCAATTCGCACATTGGTTCAACGTATTGTTCAACCAAAGTAGCTGGATCAATGATTTCCAAAGAATCGGGCAGGGAGATGCCGCGTTCTTTCGCTACGGCTTCAACTTCTTCGCGGGTCGCCAACAGTACGCAACGGGCGATGCCTTTTTCGTGACAGATAGCGGCAGCGGCGACGGTGCGTGGTTCTGCGCCTTCAGGCAGGACGATGCGCATATCGGCTTTGCGTGCGAAATCGATCAGGTTGTAACGGAATTGGGCTGGAGACAGGCGTTTGGCTTCGCGTTTGGCCAAAGCGGATACGTCTTGCAGTTTGTCGCTGGAGCCGAAGAAAGTCAGGCCGGTTTGCTCGGCAACTTGTGCGCCTAAAGCAGCGGCTGCGCCGTCAATGATAAAGCCTTCCAATAAGCCCGGGGAGTTGGTGTAGAGCTGTTTGGTGAGGTTTAATTGTTGGGCAACGGCGGCTGCGTCGGAGTTGTCGGATTTCAGCGCCAATACAACGCCTGCGTCCAAAGACAACGCCAATTCGACGTTTTTGCCTGCCAAGAACAATTTGTCCGCATCAGGAGTGATGCCTTCGATAACGAGGTTATCTGCGTTCAATGCTGCAACTTTACCGACAAGCGCGTCGAACCAGTCGTCGCTTTTGCCTTGAGCCAACAGGGTTTCTGTAGTGGAGTCAACGGCTTGGAAAACTTGCGCATTCAATGCCGCTGCAAATGCTTTTGCCGCTGCATCGGCGCTCAGGCCGGTAGATACCGGTGCGATCAGGATTTTTGCCATTTTGTGTCCTCTCTTTCGGTGATTGTAGAAGAGTGTTGCTGTTGTGCAGCTGGTGCTGCATTTTATCACTTTGGGATAACATATACACGGTTATATTGACATATGTCATCAGGCCGTCTGAAAAGTATAAACGCAATGGACCAAATCCATCAATCCCCCATTGCCGCCAAAAGCTCGGCTTGATGCTCGGCAATCAGGGCATTGGTGATTTCTTCCAAATCGCCGTCCATCACAAAATCCAGTTTGTGCAGGGTAAGGTTGATGCGGTGGTCGGTCACGCGGCCTTGCGGGTAGTTGTAGGTGCGGATGCGTTCGCTGCGGTCGCCGCTGCCGATCAGGGATTTGCGTTCGGCGGCTTCTTTGGCTTGGGCTTCGCGTTTTTGCGCGTCGTTTAAGCGGGCGGCGAGGACTTTCATCGCCTGCGCTTTGTTGGCGTGTTGGCTGCGGCCGTCTTGGCATTCGACTACCATGCCTGTCGGTAAGTGGGTAATGCGGACGGCGGAGTCGGTTTTGTTGATGTGCTGACCGCCCGCGCCGGATGCGCGGAAGGTGTCGATGCGCAGGTCGGCGGGGTTCAGTTCAATGTCTTCCAGTTCGTCCGCTTCGGGCATGACGGCAACGGTACAGGCGGAGGTGTGGATGCGGCCTTGGCTTTCGGTAGCAGGGACGCGTTGCACGCGGTGGCCGCCCGATTCAAATTTCAGACGGCTGTACGCGCCTAAGCCGATAATGCGGGCGATGACTTCTTTATAGCCGCCCAATTCGCTTTCGTTGGCGGAAACGATTTCAACCTGCCAGCGATTGCGCTCGGCGTAGCGGCTGTACATACGCAGCAAATCGCCTGCAAACAGAGCAGCTTCGTCGCCGCCGGTACCGGCACGTACCTCGATAAAGATGTTTTTATCGTCGTCGGCATCTTTTGGCAGTAGTAGTTTTTGCAATTCGGTATCGAGTTTGTCGATTTTGGCTTTGGCCGTTTCAATTTCTTCGGCAGCAAAGTCTTTCATTTCAGGGTCGGACAGCATTTCTTCGGCATCTGCCAAGTCGCTTTGCGCCAGCTGATAGTTTTGGAAGACTTCGACGACGGGCGTCAATTCGGCGTGTTCGCGCGTGAGTTTGCGGTAGTTGTCCATATCGGACGTGGCTTCAGGCTGTCCGAGCAAATGTGTGACTTCTTCTAGTCGGTCGCTGAGTTGTTGTAGTTTTTCTAAGATAGACGGCTTCATAAATTTTCCAAAATACGGATGCCGTCGGGTGGTCTGCAACGGCGAAATAAGGCGTTATTATAATGGGTTTGAATGAAAATTCAAAAAGATATGATGGATTGGAAAGGCCGTCTGAAACCTGTTTTTAAGTTTCAGACGGCCTTTTTTATATGGGCTTATTTAGGCGCAGCCAAGATGCCTGTTTGGTTCAGTAGGAATAAAACGGTAAAGCCGGTCAAATAAATCAAACCAATAATGGCGAGGAAGTTCATCCCCATGGTCAGTTTGTGGCGTTTGTCGCCTTTAACGAGGCGGTAGTTCAGCCAAGCGAATACAGGGGCGGCAACGAAGGCGGTAATCATGGCAAATTTGAGCAGTTCCGCCATTGCGCTGTTGAACCAGAAAATCACGGCCAAGCCTGAGCCTGCAACCCAGACGTTCCAAGCAAACAATTCGGCATTGCCGGTTTTGTCTTTGCCGCGCAGCAGGCGTACCGGTTCGGCAATCGCACGTGCGTAGCCGTCCACTACGGTAATGGTGGTGCCGTACATACAGGCGAAGGCGATAAATGCCACCAGCGGACGAGACCAGTCGCCGATGGTCACGGCGTACATATTAATCAGTTGGCCAACATATTTGCCGCCCGCCATTTGCACTTCCTCTCCGTTGCCGTATTGTACATATGCACCCAAGGCGAGGAAAACGACCGCCAAAATCGCGCTGGTGATATAGCCGACGTTGAAGTCGAAAATGCCGTCGCGGTAGCTGGAAGGGTTGATGCGTTGTTTTTCGGTAACCCACAAAGAGTTGATGGCGGAAATTTCAATCGGTGCAGGCATCCAGCCCATCAGTGCGATGAGGAAGCCCAAGCCTGCCAGTGTCCACGGGGTAGGCTCGATAAAGTCGGGTTTCATCTGCATGCCGCGAGA